>DATJRL010000262.1:0-2887 GCA_035504785.1 Caulobacteraceae bacterium | reverse complement strand
ACGAAATCGACTTTCATTGCGGGGTGGAACCTCTCACGACAAAGATTGCGCCCGGAATAGTCCAACCCGCGAGAGGTCGCAAAGGGCGACCGCTCGCCCCTGACCGCTCGATGCCCTACTGACGCCAGGAGGAGGAGCTACCCATGCCCACCGCACATCTAGGCGCCGTCGACCTCTATTACGAGCGCGCGGGCGAGGGCCCGCGGCTGCGGTTCATCTCCGGCACCGGCGGGGACCTGCGCAACAAGCCGAACATGTTCGACGGCCCGCTCGGAAAGGCGTTCGACCTCCTGAGCTACGACCAGAGGGGGCTCGGACGCTCTGCCAAGCCGGACGTCGACTTCACGATGGCCGACTACGCCGACGACGCCGCGGCCCTTCTCGACCACATCGGCTGGGACCGGGTTCCGGTGATCGGGGTGTCGTTCGGGGGCATGGTGGCCCAGGAGCTGGTCCTGCGGCATCCGACCCGGGTGAGCCGGCTGGTGCTGGCCTGCACCTCGCCCGGCGGCGCCGGAGGCGCGTCCTATCCGTTTCACGAGATCCAGCACCTCAAGGGCGAGGCGCGCGCCCGCTTCCTGATGCCGGTCAGTGACACCCGCCACGACGAGGCCTGGGCGGCGGCGCGCCCGGACACGGTGGCGCAGATCCTGGCTATGAGCGTCGACCGCTACGCCGGCGAGCCCGGCCGCGAGATGGGCGCCCGGCGCCAGCTCGAAGCCCGCGCCCAGCACGACGCCTGGGAGCGGCTCGCCGACATCCGCTGCCCGGTGCTGATCGCCGGCGGCCGCTACGACGGCATCGCCCTGCCCGCCACACAGGAGCGCATGGCCGGCCGCATCCCTGGTGCTCAGCTGCGGTTCTTCGACGGCGGCCACATGTTCATGATCCAGGACCGAACCGCGACGCCCGCCATCGCCGAGTTCCTGAAAGGCTGAGTGCGATGGCCGAGGCGCCGGAACCTGTCGATCCCCAGCACGTCCTCCTGGAGCGGATGCTGTTCTTCTCGGATGCAGTCTTCGCCATCGTGCTGACGCTGCTGGCGCTCGAATTGCGGGCGCCCGCGGGGATCGATGACGCGCATCTGCTCGAAGGTCTGGTGGAGATGAAGAGCGAGCTGATCGCCTTCGCGGTCAGCTTCGCGGTCGTCGGCGTGTGCTGGATGGCGCACTTGACCATGATGCGGGCGCTGGCGCGGTTCGACTGGCTCGTGGCGGTGGTCAACCTCGTCTTCCTGTTCACGATCACCGTCACGCCGTTCGTCACCACCACAGTGGGGATCGATGGCGTCCTGGGCAACGGCTGGCGGCTCTACTGTCTGACATTCGTGGTGATCAGCGTCGTGCAGGCGGTGCTGCTCGTCGTCTGTCATCGGGACGAGGCGCGCCTGGTTCACGAGGCGCATCACGGCCGTCTCGCGTTCCGTCTGGCGCAGGCCTCTTCGCCGGGCGCCTCGTTCGCCGTCGGCTTCGGCCTCAGCCTTGCCGGCCAACCCTTTCTCTCCAGCTTCTGCTGGGTGCTGGCGCCGGTGATGATGCTGGCGGCGCGGGTGTTGGAGCTTCGTGGCGCCCTCACCTCGCCGCCTTCGGGCGAGGAGTCGGCCTGATGCCTCGGCAAATCAGGTGGGCGGCGCGTAAGGGCTGCGCTATCGAGGCGCATGGCGAGACGCGGGTCCGGACGGCCTGAGACAAGGGAACCCAACGGACGGAGCCGTCGCGATGCGCGCGGCGGGGGCTTGCCGCCCGTGGGCGTCGCCGATGTGGTGGAGCGGGACGCGGACGGCGACCTTTTCGTGCGGCTGGCCAAGGCCGAGGGCGAGGCGCACCTGGTTCGGCTGGCGCCTGATCGCAAGGAAGCCGCCACCGGCGCGCCCGGACTGGGCGACCGCTTGCTGGTGCGCTTCGAGCCGCTGGAGAGCGGGGAGTTCGAAGCTCGGCTGATCAAGCGGCTCGGCCAGAGCGCCCACCGCATCCTCGGCGTCGTGCGCAAGGGCGGCCGAGAGACCCGGCTCGAGCCGGTGGACAGGAAATCCCGGGAGAGCCTCATCCTGGCCGAGCCCGATGCTCGCGAGCTAAAGGACGGCGACCTGGTGCTGGCGCAGGTGGGTGGCGCGGCGGAGCGGCGCTACGGGCCTAAGCGCGGCAAGGTGCTGGAGGTGCTGGGCCGCGAGGACGATCCGCGCGCGGCCTCGCTGGTCGCCATCCACGCCCACGGCATCCCGATGGGCTTCTCCCGCGAGGCGGAGGCCGAAGCCGAGGCGGCCGAGCCGCCGACGCTAGAGGGTCGCGAGGACCTGCGCCATCTCCCGCTCGTCACTATCGACCCCCCCGACGCCCGCGACCACGACGACGCCGTCTACGCGGAGCCGGACGAGGATCCGCGCAACTCGGGCGGCTGGATCGTCTGGGTGGCCATCGCCGACGTCGCCGCCTATGTGAAGCCCGGCTCGGCGCTGGACGCCACGGCGCGGCAAAAGGGCAACAGCGTCTACTTCCCGGACCGGGTCGAGCCGATGCTGCCCGAGGTGCTGTCGGCCGGACTGTGCTCGCTGCGCGAAGGCGAGCCGCGCGCTTGCCTCGCGGTGCGGATGATCTTCGACAAGGCCGGCCGCAAGCGCGCGCACCGCTTTCATCGCGGGCTGATGCGCTCGGCCGCCAAGCTCTCCTACGAGGAGGCGCAGGCGGCCATCGACGGCCGTCCGGACGACAAGGCGGCGGCGCTGATGGGCCGGGTGCTGACGCCGCTGTTCGACGCCTACGCGGTGCTGAAGCTCGGCCGCGACGTCCGCTCACCGCTGGAGATCGAATCGGCCGAGCGGCGCATCCACTTCGGCGCCGACGGCCAGATCGCCGCGATCACGGCCCGCGCCTCGCTGCCGGCGCACAAG
>DATJRL010000261.1:0-14778 GCA_035504785.1 Caulobacteraceae bacterium | reverse complement strand
GATCGTGTCCGAGCTCGACAGGTTCGTGGTCGGCCACGAGGAGGCCAAGCGCGCCGTGGCCGTGGCGCTGCGCAATCGCTGGCGGCGGCGCCGGGTGCCCGAGGCGCTGCGCGACGAGATCACGCCGAAGAACATCCTGATGATCGGGCCGACCGGCGTCGGCAAGACCGAGATCGCCCGTCGGCTCGCGCGGCTGGCCCAGGCGCCGTTCCTGAAGGTGGAGGCGACGAAGTTCACGGAGGTCGGCTACGTCGGGCGCGACGTCGACCAGATCGTGCGCGACCTGGTCGAGATCGCTGTCGGCATGATCCGCGACCGTCGCCGCGCCGGCGTGAAGGCCAAGGCCGAGGCGGCCGCGGAGGACCGGCTGCTCGACGCCTTGGTCGGACCCGCCTCGGGCCCGTCCACCCGCGACGCCTTCCGTAGGCGCCTGCGCGCCGGCGAGCTGGACGACAAGGAGGTGGAGCTCAATCTCGCCGACACCGCCTCGCCGTTCCAGGGCCTGGAGATCCCCGGCCAGCCGGGCGCGTCGATGGGGGTGCTCAATCTGTCTGAGATGCTGGGCAAGGCGTTCGGCGGGCGCACCAAGGCCCACAAGACCACCGTCGCCGCGGCCCGGGCGCCGCTGATCGCCGAGGAGAGCGACAAGCTGGTCGACCAAGAGGCGGCCAACCGCGAGGCGGTGGACCTGGCCGAGAACGCCGGCATCGTGTTCATCGATGAGATCGACAAGGTCGCCGCGCGGTCGGAGCGCGCCGGCGCCGACGTCTCCCGCGAAGGCGTGCAGCGCGACCTGCTCCCGCTGATCGAAGGCACGACCGTCACCACCAAGTACGGGCCGGTGAAAACCGACCACGTGCTCTTCATCGCCTCGGGCGCGTTCCACATCGCCAAGCCCTCGGACCTGCTGCCGGAGCTTCAGGGCCGCCTGCCGATCCGGGTGGAGCTGAAGGCGCTGACCCGCGACGACATGCGCCGCATCCTCACCGAGCCCGAGGCCAACCTGATCCGCCAGCACCAGGCGCTGCTCGCCACCGAGAACATCACGCTCGCCTTCACCGACGACGCCATCGACGCCCTCGCCGACGCCGCGGTGGCGGTGAACGGCCAGGTGGAGAACATCGGCGCGCGGCGACTGCAGACGGTGCTCGAGAAAGTGGTGGAGGAGATCAGCTTCGCCGCCGCCGACCGCGGCGGCGAGACCCTCACCATCGACGGCGCTTATGTTCGCGACCGGGTGGGCGAGCTGTCCAGGAACGCCGACCTGTCCCGGTATATCCTGTGAAAACCCTCCCCCCTGAGGGGAGGGTGGCCACGGAGTGGCCGGGTGGGGGGCTCTCACCGCCACCCAGACCTCTGAAGCAGACCCCCACCCCTACCCCTCCCCTCAAGGGGGAGGGGATTGCGCGCGGGCGCCTCGCTTGAAGCGCCCAACCAACCATCGCACAAAGTCGCCCGGGCGCCTGTCGCCCGTCGAGCGCGTGCGGATCGAGACGCTGTTCCGGCGGTTCGAAGCCGCCAAGCCCGACCCGCGCACCGAGCTCGAATATGCGACGCCGTTCACCCTGCTGGTCTCGGTGGTGTTGTCGGCGCAGGCCACCGACAAATCGGTCAACAAGGCGGCCGAGCGGCTCTACGCCGTCGCCTCGACGCCACGGCAGATCGTCGACCTCGGCGAGGCGGGGCTGATCCCGTTCATCAGCTCCATCGGCCTCTTCCGCATGAAGGCGAAAAACGTCGTCGCCCTTTCGCGCATCCTCCTCGAACAGTACGGCGGCGAAGTTCCCCTCGACCGCGAGAAGCTGCAGGCCCTGCCGGGCGTCGGGCGCAAGACCGCCAGCGTGGTGCTGAACGAACTCGACGTAGAGCCGGCCATCGCCGTCGACACCCACGTCTACCGCGTCGCCCATCGCCTGGGACTCTCCAAAGGCAAGACCCCGGAGAACGTGGAGCGCGACCTGATGGCCGTGGTTCCCGACTGGGCGAAGAGCCGAGCGCACCACTGGCTGATCCTGCACGGCCGTTACGTCTGCGTGGCGCGCAAACCCAAGTGCGCCGAGTGCGGGGTGGCCGACCTCTGTCCCTCGCGGGAGCTGTTCCTTGGCGGGTGAAGCATCCGTGCGTCCTTCGAGACGCCCGCTTCGCGCTCCTCAGGATGACGAGATTTTTGGAAGCCCAACACTCCTCGTCCTGGTGAGGCGCGTCCACAGGACGCGTCTCGAACCACGCAGGAACTCATGAGACAGCCGACCCCGGGCACGCTGTTTGTCCTGGACAACGCCGCCGCCCCGAACCATACGCCGCCCCCATGACCCGGACCGCGGACATCAGCCGCAAGACCAAGGAGACGCAGGTGCGCGTCGCCGTCGACCTCGACGGCAAGGGCGAGTCCCGCATCTCCACCGGCATCGGCTTCTACGACCACATGCTGGAAAGCTTCGCCCGGCACGGCGGCTTCGACCTGAAGATCGAGACCAAGGGCGACCTCCACATCGACATGCACCACACGGTGGAGGACACGGGCATCGTGCTCGGCCAGGCGATCAAGGAGGCGCTGAAGGGCGAGCCCGGCGTCCGCCGCTTCGGCCACGCCTACATCCCGATGGACGAGACGCTGACCCGCTGCGCCGTCGATCTTTCCAACCGGCCCTACCTGATCTGGAAGGTGAACTTCTCGCGGCCCAAGGTGGGCGAGATGGACACCGAGCTCTTCAAGGAGTTCCACCACGCCTTCGCGATGAACGCCGGGGCCTGCGTGCACCTGGAGACGCTCTACGGCGAGAACAGCCACCACATCGCCGAGAGCGGGTTCAAGGCGCTGGCGCGGGCGCTGCGGCAAGCGGTGGAGCTGGACGCCAAGACCCACGGCCACGCCCCCTCCACCAAGGGCGTGCTCTGAAGGATATCCCATGCAGAGCGTCGCCCTGATCGATTACGGGTCGGGCAACCTGCGCTCGGCCGAGAAAGCCTTGCAGAGGGCCGCGGCCGCCGCCGCGCGCCCGGTCGCGGTCGCCACCACCGACGAGCCGGAGACGATCGCGCGCGCGGATCTCGTGGTGCTGCCCGGCGTCGGCGCCTTCGCCGCCTGCATGAGCGCGCTGCGGGGCCGCCCTGGCGTCATCGAGGCCATGACCGCGGCGGTGAAGGGGCGCGGCGTTCCGTTCCTCGGCATCTGCGTCGGCATGCAGCTGCTCGCCACTCGGGGGCTGGAGTTCGGCGAGACGCCGGGCCTCGACTGGATCGAGGGCGACGTGCGGCGCATCGAGCCGTCCGATCCGGCCTGCAAAGTGCCGCACATGGGCTGGAACAGCCTGGCGGGCGCTTTGCCGGGGCCGCTGTTCGCCGGCCTGCCGGAAGGCTCGCACATGTACTTCACCCACTCGTTCGCGATTTTCCCGGCCCGCGCGGCCGACGTCGCGGCCGAGACCGACCATGGCGGATGCATCGCCGCCGCCGTGGTGCGGGGCAATGTGGCCGGCGTGCAGTTTCACCCGGAAAAGTCGCAGGCCGCCGGCGCCAGGTTGCTCGCGAACATGCTGGAGTGGCGGCCGTGATCCTTTATCCCGCCATCGACCTGAAGGACGGCCAGTGCGTGCGCGTCAAGCACGGCGACTTCGCCACCGCGACGGTGTTCAACGACGACCCCGCCGACCAGGCGCGGATCTGGGCCGGCGCCGGGTTCGAGTGGCTGCACGTGGTTGACCTCAACGGCTCGGCCGAGGGCCGGGCGGTGAACGGCGCCGCGGTGGAAGCGATCCTGAGCGCGGTGTCGATCCCGGTTCAGCTCGGCGGCGGCGTGCGCTCGCTGGCCAATATCGAAGGCTGGATCGAGGCCGGCGTCAGCCGCGTGATCCTCGGAACCGCGGCCGTGCGCGACCCGGACATGGTGCGGACCGCGGCCCGCGAGTGGCCGGAGCAGATCGCCGTCAGCGTCGACGTGCGCAAGGGCCGGGTGGCCGTGCAGGGCTGGCTGGAGGACAGCGGCCTTGGCGCGCTCGACGTGGCGCGTCGGTTCGAGGACGCCGGCGTCTCGGCCCTCATCGTCACCGACATCGACCGCGACGGCGCGCTGGCCGGCTTCAACGTCGAGGTGTTCGGGTTGATGGCGGACGCGGTGGCGATCCCGGTCATCGCCGCCGGCGGCCTCGCCAGCGTGGCCGATATCGAGCGGCTGCGGGCCCGGCCCGGCGTCCCGATCGCCGGCGCGGTGCTCGGCCGCGCACTCTATGTCGGCGCGATTCAGCCGGGCGAAGCCCTGGCGGCGGCGGCCTGATGCCGGGGATCGAAGATGCTTAAGGTCCGCGTCATCCCCTGCCTGGACGTCAAGGACGGCCGCGTGGTGAAGGGCGTCCAGTTCCTGGGCCTGCGCGACGCCGGCGATCCGGTGGAGCAGGCCAGGATCTACGACGCGGCCGGCGCCGACGAGCTGATGTTCCTCGACATCACCGCCAGCCACGAGGGCCGCGACGCCATCCTCGACGTGATCGCCCGCACCGCCGACGTCTGCTTCATGCCGGTGTCGGTCGGCGGCGGCATCCGCTCGGTCGAGGCCGCCCGCAAGCTGCTGCGCGCCGGCGCCGACAAGGTCTCGATCAACACCTCGGCCGTTGAAGACCCAGACCTGGTGACCGCCTGCGCCGACGCCTTCGGCTCGCAGGCGGTGGTGGTGGCCATCGACGCCAAGCATGGCCCGGCGCGCTCCGGTGGACATGGGCGCAACGATGGCTGGCAGGTGTTCACCTACGGCGGCCGCAAGGCGACCGGCCTCGATGTCGTGGAGTACGCCGTGGATCGCGTGGCGCGTGGCGCGGGCGAGATACTGCTCACCTCGATGGACCAGGACGGGGCCAAGTCCGGCTACGACCTCGGCCTGCTGAAGGCCGTGTCCTCGGCCGTCGGTGTGCCGGTGATCGCCAGCGGCGGCGCCGGCAACGCCCGGCACATGATCGATGCGGTGAAGGCGGGCGGCGCGGATGCGGTTCTGGCTGCCTCGATCTTCCACTTCGGCGAACTCTCCATCGGCGAGGTGAAGGCCGCGATGGCCGCCGCCGGCGTGCCGGTGCGGCCGATGGAGCTGGTGAGCGCGTGAGCCGGTTCGCCGAGATCGTGGAGCGGCTGCAAGCCGTCATCGAGAGCCGCCGGGGCGCGGACCCGGCGTCGAGCTGGTCGGCCAAGCTGCTCGCCGACCCGCCGCTGGCGGCCAAGAAGCTGGCGGAAGAGGCGATGGAGGCCGCGCTCGCAGCCGTGCAGCGCGACAAGGACGCCCTCGCCGCCGAGAGCGCCGACCTCGTCTACCACTGGCTGGTCGTGCTCGCCGCGGCCGGCGTCAGCCTCGACGACGTGGCGGCG
The DNA here is from genome assembly GCA_035504785.1 of Caulobacteraceae bacterium. Classification (GTDB taxonomy): domain Bacteria; phylum Pseudomonadota; class Alphaproteobacteria; order Caulobacterales; family Caulobacteraceae; genus Acaudatibacter. Next base: position 9,429 of record DATJRL010000261.1, on the reverse strand, counting down.
AAGCTCGAGGCCCGCGAGGGGGCGTCGGGCCTGGCGGAAAAGGCGGCGCGAAAAACCTGACGCTCAGCCCGTCGAACGACGGGACCCGGGCGTTCGCTGGATCAGCGTCGTCTCTTGGCGCCGGCGCGACAAACCCTCATGCCAGGTCCGACTTGCCATGCCACTGATCGTCACCAGCGCGTCGGGCGCGAACGGAAACGGATATGGCGCGCTACTTGCGTTCGACCGCGACGGAAAGGCGCTTGGCCGCTTCAGCGACGACGACCGGATTGTCGATCCGCGCGGATTGGCGCCCGAACCGGAGCCGGGCCTGCTCTTCCTCAACAGTGCTGAACGCGTGCTCGCGCTCGACTCGGTCGGAAAGGTGGTGCGCGACACCGGCGCGATCGCAGGCCTGAACCCCGGCGGCGGGACCTTCGGGCCGGACGGCCGGTACTACATCGGCCTCCGCGGCGCGCAGACGGTCCTGGCGCTGCCGCCCACTTTGATCAGCCCAGGCGAGCCCGTCCTGCCGAACGGGGTCGTGCCGTTTCCCCGGGGATTTGGCTTCAACCCCGCGGGCAAGCTGTTCCTCGCCTCAGGAGTCGGACCCGACGGCAAAGGAGACAACTTGATTTTCGCCTTTTCGGGTGATCGCAGGCGTCCGGTGCGCCTGGTTGAGGACCCGGAACTCAGTCCCCTCGACCTCCTCGTCGCGCCGAACGGCAATGTGGTGGTGTCGAGTGAGCGCCCATTCGGGGCCCCCGACGCGGTCACGACCGTCCGAGAGTACGATCCTGAAAGCGGGCGGCTCGTTCGCGTGTTCTCCGCTTCGCGCCCTGCAGAGTTCCGTAAGCCGCGTGGTTTGCGCTTTGGCCCCGACGGTTTTCTCTATTGCACCGCGCAGGACGAGGTTGTCGCGTTCGACTTCGCGGATGGTCGCTGTCTTGGCGCCGTCGTTCTATTCGCGCGCTTGTTTGGGCAGGCGCTCGCCTTCTTTCCACCGTAGCGCCTGGCGGCAGGTCCGGATGGCGATTCAAATGTTCGCTCGCTTTGCGCAACGTTCAAAACGGAAGAAACATGCCAGGAAGGAACCGCAACGATCGGGTGCTGGCCCCCATTCGCGCGCCGGCTTGATGCAGGAGGATGCGGTTTGGACGTCACGAAGGCGCAATTCGTACGAGTCGACGGGCTCGACATCCGCTGCCTGAAAGGACCCGAGCGGCCGGGTGTGCCGCTGCTTCTTACGAGTCCATGGCCGGAGAGCCTGTTCGCCTTCCATAAGATATGGCCACGGCTGATAGAGCAGGCGAGCGTCACGGCCGTCGACCTGCCTGGCTTCGGCCTTTCCCAAGGTCGCGCTGACGTCCTCTCCCCGTCGGGCATGGGCCGGTTCATTCCGCAAATCATGGGCGCGCTGGGGCTTGAGAGAGTCCACGCGGTTGCTCCGGATGTCGGCACGGCCGCGTTCCTCTTTGCGACGAAGGACGCGCCCGTCCTGTTCGAAAGCCTGGTCGTGGGAAGCGGCGCAACGGCGGTGGATACCGCGGCCGCGACGCTCAAGGACCTGATCGTCGCCCCGTCTCTCGCCCAACTGGAAACCCAGGACGGATCGACCATTGCGCTCGCCGCCGTCGATCGGATGATGCGGTCCGAACTCCCGCGGGACATCCGCGACGATTACGCGGCCGCGTCGGCAGGACGACGCTTCGTCGAGGCGGCAGCCTACGTCCGCTCCTACCCCGGCGAGCTTGTCAAGCTCCGCGCGGCGCTCGGCTCGGTCTCCACGCCGGTGTTGGGCATATGGGGCCAGAACGACACCATCGTCCCTCCGATCAACGCTCAGCTGCTCCTCGAGAGGCTGCCCAGGTCCACCGCGATCTATCTCGATGCCGGCCACTTCGCCTGGGAAGAGCAGTCGGACGTCTACGCGACGGCCGTCCTCGATTGGGTGGCCGGGGGATACCGACGCCTGTAGCGCATCCTTCGCGGTTCTGCAGCCGTTGCTCTTCCGTGCGTCTGACGCCCGTAGAGCTTCGGGCGGTTCGGCCTCATGACGCGTCCTGGCCGGCCTCGTGTTAGACCGCCCGCAAAGTTGCTCGGTCGGCGCGGAGGTAAACATGCTGGAAGGACGGTGCCACTGCGGCCAGGTGGGTTGGCGGTTCGATGGCGCGCTCGAACGCGCAACCGCTTGCAATTGCTCCATGTGTCGTCGCCGCGGGGCGCTCTGGGGCTATGGCCACGAAGGCGTCGACGTGCATGTCGACGGCGAGACCGCCGTCTACGTCTGGGGCGACGCCAGGCTCGGCACCCACTTCTGTCCGACGTGCGGGATCGTCGCCTACTGGCGTGGGCTGACCACCGACGCCGAGGGTCGGCGACGCATGGGCTTCAACCTGCGCCTGGCCGAGCCGGAGGCGGTCGCCGACATTCCGGTCCACCACCTCGACGGCTTCGACACCTGGGAGGGCGTCAACGACGGTCGCTGCGTGAAGGACATGTGGTTCTGAGCGGCGGGAAGTCAGCCCCACCGCTTCAGCGCCACGTAGAGCGCGCCTTCGCCGCCGTGGCGGCGGTGGGCCTCGGAGACGCCGGCGATGTGCTGGCGCAGCGGCGGTTCGGCCAGCCAGTCGGGGACGCGCCGGCGCAGGACGCCGTCGCCGCCGACGCCCTTGCCAGTGATCACCAGCACCGCGCGCCAGCCGTCGGCGACGGAGCGCTCGACGAACCGCGTGAGGGCGGCGCGAGCGCTCTCGTGGCTCAGGCCATGCAGGTCGATACGGGCCGCCAGCGCCTCGCGGCCGCGGGCGAGACGGTGGCGCAGATTGGCTTCCACGTCCTGCGGCGGTTGATGCGTCCTTGCCTTCACAGGATGCGCCCTAGTCTCGGCATGGCGGTGATCCGGGCGCTGCCGCTTGTCCGCTTTGCGGGCGCGCGCGGTCTCGACCTGGACCAGCGGAATCGGCGGCGTCGGATGCGTCGGATGCAGCGGCCGCAGGGTGGAGGAGACCACCGCCCAGAGCCGCAGGTCCTCGACGTCGGGGGCCGACGTCATGGGGCGATCGGGACGATGCGGTAGAGCCGCAGGCTATGGCGCACCGTGCCCGCCTCCGCGCCGGCGGCGTCGCCGCGGCCGAGGTAGAGGTCGGCCCGCGCCTCACCCTTGATCGCCGAGCCCCTGTCGAGCGCCGCCGCGAGCCGGCGATAGCTCGGCCGCGCGCCGGCCAGGGTTGGCTCGTCCGCGTCGATCCACAGCAGCTCGAAGTAGGGGTGGTAGGCCGGGTCGACCGCCAGGCTGCGGCCCGGCGCCAGCGCGACGCCCGCCGAGCCGCGCGGCTCGGCGCCGTCGTCGGGGAGCAGGCGGAAGAAGACGTAGCGCGGATTGACCCGCATCACCGCCTCGGCCTCGCGGCCGCGATGGGCGGCGAGCCAGTCGTGCACGCCGGCCGCGTTGGCGGCGCGGGCGGCGATCAGGCCTTCGGCGACCATCGGGCCGGCGATGGCGACGTACGGACGGCCGTTCGAGCCGGCGAACGCGGCCGCCAGCCGCCGCCCGTCCGGAAACGCCAGCACCCCGGAGCCCTGGATCTGCAGAAAGAACAGATCCTCCGGCCGCATCCAGGCGAGGGCGTCCGGCGCCGGCTGGGCGTCCAGGGTCGCACGATCCGGCGCCCCCGCCGCGGCGGGCGGCGGGCGAACCGGCGCCGAGAACTCGCCATCGCGGGCCGCGCGGGCCGGGTAGGTCGGGGCGAAGTAACCGGTCAGCAGACCGACCCCCGGGACCGGCTCGGGCCGAAAGTGCGCCTCGAGGAAGCGCTCGGCCGCCGCGTCGTCCGGCGCCGCGACCGACATCGCCCCGACGCAGACCGGCCAGCGGGCGGCGGCCGGCGCCTCGCGGCATACCTGCCGCACCACGCCCAGCGCCGCCAGGTGATCCTCGGCCTCCCAACCCGGCAGTTGCCGCAGCCTCGTCACGGACGCGGACGGCGCGGCGGTCTCCGCCGGCGCTGGGTTGGGCCTGGGGGTCGAAGGGGGCGGAGAGGTGGTGGCGCAAGCGGCGAGAGCGAGGACCGCGAGCGCCGCGGCGAGGGGCCGGCGACTCACGCTTCGGCGGGATCGACGTGGATCAGGGTCCAGTTCGGATCGCGGCTGGTGAGGCTGCGCTGGAAGGTCCAGACCTCGGCGGTGCGGCGGTCGTCCACCGCCTCGCCCTCGGGGCCCTTCGAGCGGCTGCGGAACTCGGCCAGAAAGCGAACCGAGGCCTTGGCGAAGTCGCCGATGACCCCGAGACTCTCCAGGTCGGCGCGCGGCTCGTGCAGGAACTCCACCTGCTCGGATCGACCCTCGCCCTCGCGCTTGACCATTTCGGCTTCGAACGTGCTCATCAGATCCGCGTCGAGCAGCGGTTTGAGCGTCGCGCGATCGCCGGCGGCGAAGGCTTTCACGATCATTTGGAACGCCTGGCGGGCGCCGGACATGAACCGGCCGATCTCGAAGCTCGGGTCGCGGGCGCGCAGGGCGGCCAGGCCGGTGATGGTGGCCGGCTCGATGACGCCGGGGTTCGCGGGCTGCGTCGCTTCGCGCGCCGCGAGCGACCCCTGTTGTTGGGCGGGGGCCATGTCCTCGGGTTGCCGACCCACGCGACGTCCCAGCACCGCGTAGAGCTGGAAGAGCACGACCACGAGGACGGCGGCTAAAATGGCGAGTTCCGCGTACTGGAGCACGAAGGGAAAGCTTTCGGGCGTTCTTGTTGTTCCCAACTATATAGCCCCGTTGCGGCCGCCCGTCAGTCCCTTGCCGCCGTCGGCCCGGTTTCCTGACGTTGCGCATGGCGGCGGGCGCGTGTTAGCGACGCCGCTTCGCCGGCCGCTGGCGGCCGCGCACTCCGGCAGGGACCCAAACGAGACCGATGACTGATCTTCCGCCGGGCGCGGCCCCCGCCGACGAGGCCCCCGGCATCCGCATCCTCGCCCAATATATTCGCGACCTCTCGTTCGAGAGCCCGCACGCCCCGGAATCGCTTCGCGCCGGCCCCGCCCAGCCCCAGGTGGACCTGGGCGTCGAGCTCAACGCGCGTGGCCGGCCGGACGGCTTCTACGAGGTGGAGCTGAAGCTGAGCGCGAAGGCGTCGCGCGACGATCAAGCCGTGTTCATGGTGGAGCTCCTCTACGCCGGCCTGTTCCAGATCGTCGGCATCAGCGGGGCGGATCTCGAGGCCGTGCTGATGATCGAGTGCCCGCGCTATCTGTTCCCGTTCGCTCGCCGCGTGATCGCCGACATGACCGGCGAGGGCGGCTTTCCGCCATTCATGCTGGAGCCCATCGACTTCGCCGGCATCTACGCGAGCCGCAAGGCGGCCGAGGGCCAGGAAGTCGGCAACGCCTAAGCGTTTTCCGAAATCTCGCTGGAGTTCTCCCCGACCCAAGCTTGCCAGCCCGGACGGAACCGCGCAGCGGCATCTCCGGGATCTAACTGACCGAGGCGAATTCCAGCGTCAGCCACACCGCGTCATGCTTCAGCACGCGCCGGACGAAGGCCGCGTGCGCCGCGCGTTCCGCCTCGGTGGAGCGTGGCGGCAGCGGACGCGGACGGGGTCCGTGCGCAGCGGCTTGCGTCACCTCCGCGAGCGGACGGCGCACGGCCGCCTGGCCAAGGTCGAGTCCGCGTTCGCGCCCGCCGCGCAGCTCCAGGTAGACCCCGGCCAGCAACTTGGCGTCGACGAGAGCGCTGTGTTTCTCGCGCTCGGCCAGCGAAATCCTGAAGCGGCGGCAGAGCGCATCGAGCGAGTTGTACATCCCCGGATAGCGCTGCTGGGCCAGCCCCAGGGTGTCCACCCAGCGCGATGCACCCAAGGGGCCGCGGCCGGCGCGCTCCAGCTCGGCGTTGACGAAGTTGCGGTCGAACGCGGCGTTGTGGGCGACCAGGGCGGCGTCGCCGACGAACTCCAGGAAGTCTTCCACGACCTCGATGTCGGAGAACTTCGGCTTGCCCCGCAAGGAGGCCAGCGAAATGCCGTGCACCCGCTCGGCGTCCACGTCGATCTCCCGCTCCGGGTCGATCAGCCGATAGAAGGTGCGCCCGGTGGGGATGAGGTCCTCGAGCTCGATGCAGGCCAGTTCGATCACCCGATGGCCGCTCGCGGGGTCGAGCCCGGTGGTCTCGGTGTCGAGGACGATCTCTCGCGCCATGACCTCTCAATGAGGCGCTTCGGGCGACGGATGCAAGGTGGCTTAGAGCGAGGTTTTCCCGGCCCGCAACGCGGCGAGGATCGCCCTCACCTGCTCGCGGGCCGCGTCGAAGCCGCGGCTGGTGTCGACCACGAAGTGGGCGCGGGCGCGCTTTTCCTCGTCGGCCATCTGGCGGGCGAGAATGCCGTCGAGCTTGGCCTCGCTCATGCCCTCCCGGGCCAGCACCCGTTCGCGCTGGATGTGCTCCGGGGCGGAGACCACGACCACCGCGTCCATGTTGCGCTCGCCGCCGGTCTCGAACAGCAGCGGGATGTCGAGCACGACGATGTCGGCCCCGTCAGCCTCGGCCTTGGCGAAGAAGGCCTGCCGGTTCTGGCCCATCAGCGGCCAGACCGTGCGGTTCAGGAGATCGAGCCGGTCGGGCTGGCCGACCACCAGATCAGCGAGCTTGGCCCGGTTCACCGCGCCGTCCTCCACCACGCCAGGAAAGGCCGCCTCCACCGGACCCACTGCGTCGCCGCCGCGGGCGTAGAGGCGGTGCACCTCGGCGTCGGCGTCGTAGACCGGGCAGCCCTCCTCGGCGAACAGCGCCGCGGTGGCGGACTTGCCCATGCCGATCGAGCCCGTAAGGCCGACGGTGATCATGCGGAACCTCCGAGTTCGGCGAGACAGAGGCGACGGACGTCGATCGGCGGCGGCGCGCGCCCGAAGAGGGCGGTGAACGACGGCGCCGCCTGGCGGATCAGCATCTCCAGGCCATCGACGGTGACGAGGCCCGCCTTCTCCGCGCGTTCCAGGAACTCCGTGCGCAGCGGCCGGTAGACCATGTCCATCACCACAGCGTGCGGCGTGCGGCGAAACGGCGCGGCTGGCCCGACCATGCCGCCTAGGCCGAGGCTGGTGGCGTTGACGATCAGGCGCGCGTCCGCAAACGCGGCGAGGTTCAGCTCGGCGGCGCGGACCGGATCGCCCACCGACTGGGCGAGCTCCAAAGCGCGCGCCGGCGTTCGGTTCACGATCCGGACCTCCGGCGCGCCGGCGTCGGCCAGGGCCGCGGCCGCGCCGCGCGCCGCCCCGCCGGCGCCGAGAATGACCGCCGGTCCCGCCGACGGGTCGAACCCCGGCGCCTGCGCGGCGAGCGCGCCGAGCAGTCCCTCGCCATCGGTGTTGTCGGCGTGGATCTCGCCGCTCGGCTCGAAGAGCAGCAGATTGGCCGCGTCGGCCCGCAGCGCCCGTCGGGAGGGGCGGCTCGCCAGGCGCAGCGCCTCTTCCTTGAACGGGACGGTGACATTGAGGCCCCGCACCGCGCCACCGGCGAGGCCTGTCGCGAAGGCGGTGAAGCCTCCAACCGGCGGCGAGAACGGGACGTAGACGCCGTCGAGATCCGAGGCGGCGAGCCAGGCGTTCTGGATGAGCGGGCTGAGCGAATGGCTCACCGGCGCGCCGGCGACCCCGGCGACGATCGTGCCGCCGCTGATGCGGTTCATGAGGCCAGCGCGCCTTCGCGCCGCAGGACGTCGAGCAGGGGCAGGAGCGGCAAGCCGAGCACGGCGAAATAGTCCCCCTCGATCTCCGAGAACAACTGCGCGCCCTCGCCTTCCAGCAGGTAGCAGCCGACCGACCCCAGCAGCGCGTCGCCACAGCGCGCCAGATAACCTTCGAGGAAGGCGTCGGAAAAGTCCCGCATCTTCAGCCGGGGGCTTTCGACCGTGCGCCAGATGACGGCGCCCGCCTTCGCCACGACCACCGCAGAGTGGAGACGATGGGCCTTGCCGCGCAACGCCCGCAGCCGCCGCGCAGCCGCCTGGAGATCGGGGGCCTTGTCGAAGAGCGCGCCCTCGAGGTCGAGGGTCTGGTCGGCGCCAATCACCAGCGCGTCCCGCCGCCGGGCGGAGCCGCTCAACGCCTTCGCCTCGGCCAGTCCTTCCGCGATGGCGCGGGGTTTGGCCCCTCGCGCCAGGAGGTCGGTCTTGTGGGCGTCTTCGTCGACGCCGCTGTCGATGGCGTCGAAGGCCACGCCGGCGCCGCGCAGGATCGCCGCTCGCGAGGCGCTCCTCGACGCCAGCACCACCGCTCTCACCCCAGCACCTCGACCTGGCCGCGACCGCCGGACAGCAGATTGATGATCGCCGCGGCGGTCTCCTCCACCGATCGGCGGGTGACGTCGATCACCGGCCAGCCCTCGCGCTCGAAGAGCCGGCGGGCTTGCACCACCTCCTGACGCACCGCGTCGGCGTCCACGTAGTCGCTCTCGCGCCGCTCGTTCAGGCTGCGCAAGCGGTTGCGGCGGATTTCCAGCAGCCGGTCCGGCGCCAGCGTCAGGGCGACGATCGGGACGCCGCTCTTCAGGGCGCGGAGTTTCGCCGGCACCTCGCCGGGCTTCACCAAGGGCACGTTGGCGGCCCGCACGCCCCGGTGCGCCAGGTAGATGCAAGTTGGCGTCTTGGACGTTCGCGACACGCCGACCAGCACCACGTCGGCGCGCTGCAGCTCCTGACCGCCTTGGCCGTCGTCGTGGGACAAAGCGTAATTCAGGGCGTCGATGCGGTCGAAGTAATCGGCGTCGAGTCTGGCGCCGGCGCGCGCCGAGCCAGTGGCCCCGAGGTAGCGCGACAGCGCCGACACCAGCGGGTCCAGCGCGGCCAGGCAGGGCATGTCCATCAGCGCGCAGCCGCTTTCCAACGCGCCGCGAAGCGCCGGGTCGACAATCGTGTGAAGCACCACGCCCGGCGCGCTGCCGATCTCCTCCAGGGCCCGCTCCAGCTGCCGCGGCGAGCGGACCAGGGCATAGATGTGCTCGATCGGCAGAACGTTGGTGAAGCGGGCGCAGGCGGCGCGGGCGAGCGCGTTCAGCGTCTCGCCCGTGGAGTCTGACACCAGGTGGACGTGGAAGTAGGTCGCAAGGCGCGCGGGGGGACTCAAAGGACCGACTCCCGGCGCGAAGGTCTCCGCAACGGCATGCTGAAAAATATCTGGGCGAAACGCTGTGTGCGGATGGTTAACGATTCGTTAACCGGCGTGGCGAAACCCGGGTCTCGCAGGGCGCCGTTTGGCCGGCCCACCGCGCCACAAATAAATCTGGGGACGCCGGACGGCGTCCGGCATCGGATCATCCCCACCCCTCGTGGCCGGTGAAGCTCGACGACGCCTTTGTTCGCACAACTGTTGATAATCCGGTTCCTTCACGTCCGGCGCCCACGACCGATCTGGCCCATGGACCCGCGCAATCAGTAGTTTGCCCGCTTCTCACCGCAATTCACAG
>DATJRL010000260.1:0-8546 GCA_035504785.1 Caulobacteraceae bacterium | reverse complement strand
GCGCAGCGGCAGGGCGATCAGGAAGCCGACCAATAGCGACCCGGCGCCCAGGACCCCGAACACCACCAGCCGCGTCAAGCCTCGGCGATTGCCGATCAGCGCGCGCCACGAGAGCCGGATCTCCCAGCCGAGCAGCCAGAGCGTCGAGCCCGGCCCGGCGATCACGCGGGCGTCGCCTCGGCCGGGCTGACGGCGGCGTCCAGGCCCTCCGCCTCGCCGGTCAGCTCCAGGAACACGTCCTCCAGCGTGCCTTCGCGCTCGCCGGCGCGCTCGCGCAGATCGGCCAGCGTGCCTTCCGCCAGCAGCTTGCCGCCCTGGATGATGCCGATGCGGTCGGCGATCCGCTCGGCGACTTCGAGGATGTGGGTGGTGAGGATGACGGTGGCGCCGCTCTTCACCCGCGCCTGCAGCAGGTCCTTCACCTGCCGCGAGACGGCGGCGTCGAGCCCGGTCAGGGGCTCGTCGAGGATCAAAAGGCGCGGCTCGTGGATCAGCGCGCCGGCGAGCGCCGTCTTCTGCTTCATGCCGCGCGAGAAGGTCTCGCAGCGCTGGTCGCGCTGGTCCCAGAGGCCGAGCATTTTCAGCAGGGACTCGGCCCGCGCGCGCCCCTCGATCGGAGGCACGCCCCAGAGCCCGCCGACGAACTCCAGGTATTCCATCGGCGTCAGCCGGTCGTAGAGCATCGGCTCGTCGGGCGCCCAGGCGATCATCTGCTTGGCGGCGGGCGGATCGGCCAGCGCATCGACGCCGAACACGCGGATCGAGCCGGAGGTCGGCTTCAGCAGCCCCGCGACCATGCGCAGCGTCGTGGTCTTGCCGGCGCCGTTGGGACCGAGCAGCGCGTAGAGCTCGCCGGCGCGCACCCGCAGCGACAGGCGATCGACCGCGGGCTTGGCAAAGACCTTGGTCAGATCCTCGAGCACCAGGGCGTCAGTCATGCGGTGGCTCCGGTGTGGGACGATGGGCGGCAATCTAGAGACGTTCATGGGAGCGGCGAAGCCGCTATTTGGGCCGAGGCCAGGTCGGCGCCGACCTCCAGTCATCGCCCACAAGCGCGCGGGCACCCCCAACCCCCGCCTACACAACCGGCGGCGTTCCTTAGCGTGAACTGGCGCGCCGCTCCGGCTTCGGCGTAGGGTTTGGAGGAAGAGGAGACACGCATGGCTCGGGACGTCGCCGAGGGCTTCACGCAGGACCGGTTCGCCGCCGCCAGGGCCGCGTTCGAGGCCAATTTCGAGAGCGGCGCCGACCTCGGCGCCTCGTTCTGCGCCACGCTGAACGGCGAGACGGTGGTCGACGTCTGGGGCGGCTGGGCCGATGCGGCCGGGACGCGCCCGTGGGAAAAGGACACCATCGTCAACGTCTACTCGACCACCAAGACGATGACGGCGTTGACCGCCCTGCTCGTCGCCGACCGCGGCGAACTCGACTTCGACGCGCCGGTCGCCAAGTACTGGCCGGAGTTCGCCGCCAACGGCAAGGGATCGATCAAGGTCAGCCACCTGATGGCCCACTCGGCCGGAATGTCCGGGTGGCGAGAGAAGATCACCAAGGAGGATCTCTACGACTGGGACAAGGTCGTCGGGCTCCTCGCCGCCCAGGCGCCCCTGTGGGAGCCTGGGACCAAGAGCGGCTACCACGCCATCACCCAGGGCTACCTGGTGGGCGAGGTCGTGCGGCGGATCACCGGCAAGAGCCTGGGCGCGGTGTTCCGCGAGGAGATCGCCGAGCCGCTAGGCGCCGACTTCTGGATAGGGCTGCCGGCGTCGGAGGATGCGCGGGTCGCCGAACTGATCCCGCCACCGCCCGGCGGCGCCATCGGCGACATGGAGCAGGACGAGGTTCAGGCGATCACCCTCAGCAACCCCGGCGTCGACGTCTCGGAGACCAAGACCCGCGCCTGGCGCGGCGCGGAGATACCGGCGGCGGGCGGCACGGGCAACGCCCGCTCCATCGCGGAGGTCCACGCCATCCTCGCCAATGGCGGCGTCGCCAAGGGCAAGCGCTTCATGTCGGAAGCCGGTTGCCGCAAGGCGCTGGAGCTGCAGATCGAAGGCGACGACCTGATCTTCAAGGCGCCGGCCAGGTTCGGCATGGGGTTCGGCCTGCCCGGCCCGATGATCCAGCTGCCGAACCCCAACACCATCTTCTGGGGCGGCTACGGCGGCTCGCTAATCGTCATCGACATGGACGCCCACGCCACCTTCGCCTACGCGATGAACAAGATGGGCTCGGGCACCCTGGGCGACAATCGCGCCTTCAGCATCATCATGGCGATGTGGCCGGGCTTGGCGGCGTAGCCCTCCCGCGTCATCCCGGAGACCCGCGCAGCGGCGTCATCCGGGACCTCCCGCGAACGGATCGCGGCTCATCAAGTCAGGGGCGTGTCAGGGGCGACAGGGATGGGGGCGATCGGTCGCCCCTACGTTTGAGCTGGGGACCAAATAGTCGCGTTCGAGGATTGGCCGGTCCTTCCGCATCGCCCGCGCCTTGTGGCAGGGTCTCGCCGCATAAGCGGGAGAAAACGATGAAGGACTTCGCGGGCAAGATCGCCGTCGTCACCGGCGGCGGCACAGGCATGGGGCGCGAGCTGGCGCGGCAGCTGGTGGCCGAAGGCTGCAATGTCGCCATGTGCGACGTCTCGGCGACCAACATGGCCGAGACGGCCCGGCTCTGCGCGCAGGATTCGCCCCAAGGCACGCGGGTGACCACCCACATCGCCGACGTCTCGCTCGAGGATCGGATGAACCGGTTCCGCGACGAAGTGGCCGAGCAGATGGAGACGGACAAGATCCATCTGCTCTTCAACAACGCCGGCGTCGGCGGCGGCGGCAGCTTCGTCAACACGCCGCGCGCCGAGTGGGAGCGGACCTTCAACATCTGCTGGGGCGGGGTCTATTACGGTTGCCGCGTCTTTCTGCCAATGCTGCTGAAGGCGAGCGAGGGCCACATCGTCAACACCTCGTCGGTGAACGGCTTCTGGGCCTCGCTGGGGCCGCAGACGGCGCACACCGCCTACAGCGCCGCCAAGTTCGCGGTGAAGGGCTTCACCGAGGCGCTGATCAACGACCTCAAGCTGAACGCGCCGCACATCAAGTGCTCGGTGGTGATGCCCGGCCACATCGGCACCGATATCGCCATCAACTCGCGCAAGGTGATCGCCGGGACCGACTCCGACAAGCTCGACGCCGACACCCTCAAGGGCGCGCGCCAGCGAATGCAGGCCATGGGGGTGCCGGCCGACCAGCTCTCCGACGAGCAGATCCAGGCCATGGTCGACGAGCAGGGCCGTCGTTTCCGCGACGACGCCCCGACCACCGCCGCCCAGGCCGCCAAGATCATCCTCGACGGGGTGCGCACCGAGACATGGCGGATCCTGGTGGGCGACGACGCGCACAATCTCGACCGCATGGTCCGCGCCGATCCCGAGCATGCCTACGAGCAGGGCTTCTACGAGCGCATGGCGGCGGAAGCCGGCTGGCGGCTGGGGCGGTGAGGCCGGGTTGATGGAACACCGCAAGCGTCACGGGCCGCGCGACCCGGCCATGCGCCACGCCCGGACCTGCTACGACCACTTGGCCGGCGAACTCGGCGTCACGCTGCTGGATGGCCTGCTCGCCCGCGGCGTGATCGAGGATCGGGACGGCGCTCTCAGCCTGGCGCCGAATGGCGTGCGTTTCGTCGAGGACCTCGGCGTCGACGTCCCTGCGCTCGAGGCCGGCCGCCGCCCTGTCTGCAAGGCCTGCCTCGATTGGAGCGAGCGCCGCAGCCATCTCGGCGGCGCGCTGGGCAAGGCGCTGCTGGACCGCATCCTCGCCGAAGGCTGGGCGCGCCGGATGGAGGGTGGGCGAGCCTTGGTCTTCACCCCCGCCGGTCTCGCCGCGTTCGAGCGGACGTTCGGCCTGAAAGCCGCCGCCTAGCGTTTACGCCCGCCGCCTCGCCGTGCTACCGCTCGCGCATGGCACGCTGACTTCCAACGACGCACCGCCCGCGCCCCCAAGGCGCTGGTCCCCCTGTCCGGAACTCAGAACCTCCCCATGTCCGACATCCAGACCCGCTTTGCGCCGGAGATCGACGCCAGCCTCGTGCGCCGCCTGATCGCCGCGCAGTTTCCCCAGTGGGCGAAGCTTCCGATCCGGGCGGCCGAGCCGCAAGGCTGGGACAACCGCACCTTCCGGCTGGGCAACGCCCTCGGCGTGCGGCTGCCAAGCGCGGCGCGGTACGTGGCGCAGGTCGAGAAGGAGCAGCGCTGGCTTCCGCGCCTCGCGCCGCAGCTGCCGCTGCCGATCCCGGCGCCGGTGGCTGTCGGAGCGGCCGGCGAGGGTTACCCGTGGCCCTGGTCGATCTATCGCTGGATCGAGGGCGCGCCGGCCGCGCACGGCGTCGAGGACCTCCCCGCCTTCGCGAGCGACCTCGGAGCCTTCCTGGCCGCATTGCAAGCGATCGACACTGGCGACGGCCCCGCCGCCGGTCCGCACAGCTTCTGGCGCGGCGGCCCGCTCGCCACCTACGATGGCGAGGCCCGGGCGGCGATCGCCGAGCTCGGTGAGCGGATCGACGGCGGCGCGGCGTCGGAGGTCTGGAAGGCGGCGCTGGCGGCGACTTGGGATGGGCCGCCGGTCTGGGTCCATGGCGACATGGCGGTCGCCAACCTGCTGCTGCGCGGCGGACGGCTCGGCGCCGTCATCGACTTCGGCTGCTGCGCCGTCGGCGACCCGGCTTGCGATCTCGTGCTCGCCTGGACCCTGTTCGAGGGCGAAAGCCGCGCCGCTTTCCAGAGCGCCCTGCCGCTCGACCCCGCAACCTGGGCCCGCGGCCGCGGCTGGGCGCTCTGGAAAGCGGCGGTCAGCGCCGCCCGCGCCCCCGCCGACAGCGCCAGGAACCACTGGCGGGTGATCGAAGCCGTGTTGTCGGACGCTAGCGGGTCGGGTTGAGGTTTGACGGGACCTCGAGCCTGGCAGACCTCCATCAACTGGGCGGCGGGCTGGCGGTGAAGACGGCCAGTTGATCTTCGAAAGCGCGCTTGTAGGCCGGCCGCGCCTCGCCGCGGGCGACGTAGGTGGAGAGGTTGGGGTATTCTTCCAGCATGCCCGATCCCTCCAACCTGCGCAGCACCGTGACCATCAGCAGGTCGCCGGCGCTGAACGCATCGTCCAGCCAGTCGGCATCGCCCAGGCGACTGGAAAGCTGGTCCAGCCGGTCGCGGACGCGGTCCGCGACCAGGGGTAGGCGCTCCTCATTCCAGGCCTTGTCGCCCTCCAGGAGCTTGGCGGTCTGGCGTTCGAGGATCGGCGGCTCCACGGTGTTGAGCGCGGCGAACATCCATGCGATGGCGCGCGCTCGAGCATTCGCGTCGTCGGGCAACAGCCCGGCATGGCGCTGCGCGATATGGAATACGATCGCCCCCGACTCGAACAGGACGAGATCGCCTTCTTCATAGGTCGGGATTTGCCCGAACGGATGGTGCGCGCGATGCGCGGGTTCCTTCATCGCGCCGAACGAGAGAAGACGAACGTTGTAAGGTTGGCCCACTTCTTCGAGCGCCCAGCGTACGCGCATGTCACGCGCTAGCCCCCTGCCACGATCGGGGGACCGTTCGAATGCGGTGATGGTGATGGTCATCGCGAGCTCCCTGTGGTCGCGCCGGGCCCTGCAACGCAACCGTCTGGCAATACGAGGCCGAACGACCACTTTCCACCACCCGACTCCGACGTTCCCGAGGTCAGCTTGTGGGCCGTTGGGTCGGCGCCGTTAGAGGGTCGGCTCCTGCGGCTCGTCGGGGCCGCTCGCGCCGGTCGCGGCTGCGGCTGGCGGCGTCGTCTGGGTGGCGGCGGGTGGCGGCGAGGCGACAGGCGCTTGGGCGGCCGTCCGCGTGTCCCCGGCGTCTGGCGCGTTCGCGCTCACGGCTGCTTGCGCCTGCGACTCCGGCTGGGGCGGCTCGATGGGGCCAGGCGCCTCGGTCTCGACAGACGGGGCGACGGTTTCCAGCGCGGCCGGCGGCGGCTCCGACTTGACCCCGGCCGGCGTCCCGGACGCAGGCGGTTCGGTCGCCGCGGGCGGTCCGGACGCGGCTTGCGTGGGCGGACCGCTCGGCAGCGGGTTCGCGAACGCAGCGGAGACGGTGTCGGGCGGGGGCGGCGCAGGCGCGCCGTGGCCGCTCATCGGGGGCGCGGTCTCCGGCGTCATTGGGGGTGGCGCGGCATTGTCGCCCTGGTTGTAGCGCAAGGCCCTGCCGAGCACGATCGAGCGGGTGGCGAGCTCGCGGGCGTTGGTGTCGCAGCGATCGGGAAGCGACCAGCCCAACCAGGCGCGGGCGAGCTCGCGGCTGGTCTTCTGCTCGGCCACCGACCAAATCTCCCGGCCCCGGCGCATGGCGGCGACACCGCGGTCGCTGATCGCATCCGGGCTGGCCTTCTCGGCGTCGGTGACCGAGTCGCCGATCAGCTTCAGCTCCACCCGGTAGGCGGCCATGTCGGACTGGTAGGGCTCGGCCTCGACCACCGAGGTGCCGAACATCCGGTCGATGTCGCGCAGGTCCGGCTTCACCTTTTCGTAGATCGCCAGGTATTCGCCGAGCGCGCCGTAGCACCAGGCCGAGAGCTCGTAGGAGTCCGTCGGCGCGCCCGGCGGCAAGGGCTCGCCGTCGCCGTCGTCCGTGGGCGGCGCGGCGGTCATCAACGTCAGGGCGAGAAGAAAAGGCACCATGGGTTCGCTCGGCTCTAAGGCTCTTGGGGGCGGGACCGGTCCGCGACGCCCTCGCCAGCCCGACCGAACGCCCCGCCCCCCGGGGTCTCGATCTCGATGACGTCGCCCGGCCGCACGGTGATGGAGAAGCAGCCCGGGAGTTCATTTACCGCGCCGGCGGCGTCGATCAACCTCTGACGTCCCGGCGCGCCGGATCCGCCGCCGGCAAGCCCCCGCGGGGCGTGCCCGCGGCGCGTCGAAAGCAGAGCGGCTTCCATCGGCGCGAGGAACCTCAGACGCCGCCGCGCGCCATCGCCGCCGGCGTGAAGGCCGCGCCCGCCGGACCCGCGCCGGACCTCGAACGCCTCCAGCCGCACCGGGAACCGTCGCTCCAGGATCTCGGGGTCGGTGAGTCGCGAGTTGGTCATGTGGGTGTGGACGGCGCTCGCGCCGGCGGCCCGCGATGTCGCGCCGGCGCCGCCGCAGATCGTCTCGTAATACTGCCGGCGCGCATCGCCGAAGGTGAAGTTGTTCATCGTGCCCTGCGCGTTCGCCATCACGCCCAGCGCCGCGAACAGGGCGTCGACGATGTGCTGGCTGGTCTCGACATTGCCCGCCACAACGGCCGCCGGCGGCTTCGGGTTCAACATCGAGCCCTCCGGCACGATGATTTTCAGCGGCGTCAGGCAGCCGGCGTTGAGCGGAATGTCGTCGTCCACCAGGCAGCGGAAGACGTAGAGCGCCGCCGCGTCGACCACCGAGGCCGGAGCGTTGAAGTTCGACCCGAGTTGGGGGCTGGAGCCGGAGAAGTCGAGCACGGCCTCGCCGCGCGCCGGGTCGACGCTCACCCGGACGACGATTTCGCCGCCGCCGTCCATCGGCGCGCGCGCCGACCCATCCTTCAGAACGCCCACGGCCCGCCGCACCGCCGCTTCGGCGTTCGCTTGGACGAAGCCCATGTAGCGGGCGACTTCCGCCGCGCCATAGCGCTCGATCATCGCCGCCACCGACGCGCCCCCAGCCTGGCAGGCGGCGATCTGGGCCTTGAGGTCGGCGATGTTGCGGCCGGGACTGCGCGCGGGCCAGCGGCCGGCGGCGAGGTCGGCGCGGATCTCGGCCTCCAGGAAGACGCTGTCCGCCATGATCGGCAGGGCGTCGAGCAGCACGCCTTCCTCGTCGATAGTGCGCGAGAACGGCGGCATCGACCCGGGCTGGACGCCGCCCACGTCGGCGTGGTGGCCGCGGGCGGCGACGTAGAACGCCGGCGCGTCGCCGTCGGTAAACACCGGCGCCACCACGGTGATGTCGGGCAGGTGGGTGCCGCCGGCGTAGGGGCTGTTGAGCGCGAAGGCCTGGCCGGGCGCGACGTGCGGATGGCGGGCGCGGACGGCGCGGACGCTGGCGCCCATCGAACCCAGATGCACCGGCATGTGCGGGGCGTTGGCCACCAGCCCGCCGCCCGCGTCGAAGAGGGCGCACGAGAAGTCCAGCCGCTCCTTGATGTTCACCGAGTGCGCGGTCCGCTCCAGCGCCGCCCCCATCGCCTCGGCGACGCCCATGAAGCGGCGATTGTAGAGCTCCAGGGTGACGGGATCGGGGGTGGTGAGGTCGGCGGTGGACTTGGCGGAGGTCTCGGCGATGCTCGTCAGGCGCACCAGCCCATCGGGTTCTTCCAAAGCCGACCAGCCGGGGGCGACGTAGATCTGGGTGTCGGGTCTGACGATCAAACTCCCTCCCCCTCGAGGGGCAGGGTGGGGGCTGTCGAAGGCTGGCGCGGCGCCTTCCCGATGAGACTGGGGTCGTGGCGCGAGCCCCCCACCCCCAACCCCTCCCCTCGAGGGGGAGGGGAGTTCGCTAGCTTC
>DATJRL010000259.1:0-10575 GCA_035504785.1 Caulobacteraceae bacterium | reverse complement strand
CAGCCCGAACACCACGCCCACGCCGGCGCCGCCGTGGGTCGCAGCGGCGATGTCGGTGAAGCGCACCGAGCCGGCGAAGCCGTAGACCAGCGAGGCGCCGTAGAGCAGCAGGCCCGACGAGAGCGCGCCGAGCACGAAGTACTTCAGCCCGGCCTCGGAGCTCTTGGCGTCGTCGCGCTGGAAGGCGGCGAGGATGTAGAGCGACAGGGAGTGCAGCTCGATGCCGACATAGAGCGAGATCAGATCGCCGGCCGAGACCATCACGCTCATTCCCAGCGCGGCCAGAATGACCAGCACCGAGAGCTCGAAGCGTGCGCCGCCGCGCTTGGCGAACCAATGGTCGGAGAGAGGGATGGCGACGGCGCTGGCCGCAAAGATGGCGACCTTGACGAAGGCGGACCACTGGTCGGCGATCAGCGCGCCGTTGAACGCCCGCCCCACCGGTCCAACGGCGGCGGCGACCGCGGCGACAGCGAGCGCCAGCACGGCGGCGAAGGTGAAAAGCGGTCCGGTCTTCTTCTGGAACGCGCCCCAGAGCAGCAGCACCAGCGAGGCGCCGGCGAGAATGAGTTCCGGCAGCGCGAAGCGGACGTCGTTGGTCAGGTCCATCGTCGCGTTACCCGCCGATCGCCTTGTGGTAGGCCGAGACCAGGGCGTCGGTCGCGCCGCCGGTGACGTGGAACACCACATCCGGCGACAGTCCCAGCCACAGCGTGCCCACGATGAGCGGCGCGAAGAACAGCACCTCTCGGGACGTGAGGTCGGAAATGCTGACCAGCGCCTTGTTAGTGATCTCGCCGAAGATCACCCGTCGGTAGACCGTCAGCATGTAGACCGGCGAGAGGATCACGCCGGTCGCCGCGATGATTACCGTCCAGGTCGAGACGTTGTAGGCGCCGGTCATGGTCAGGATCTCGCCGACGAAGCCGCTCGTGCCCGGCAGGCCGACGTTGCCCAGGGTGAAGAGCATGAACACCGCCGCGTACCAGGGCATGCGCCCGGCCAGTCCGCCGTAAAACGAAATCTCGCGGGTGTGCATGCGATCGTAGATCACCCCGACGCAGAGGAAGAGCGCGCCGGAGATCACCCCGTGGCTCAGCATCTGGAAGAGCGCGCCCTGCTCGCCCTGGGCGTTGCCGGAGAAGATCCCCATGGTCACGAAGCCCATGTGGGCGACCGAGGAGTAGGCGATCAGCTTCTTGATGTCGGTCTGCCGGAACGCGACCAGCGAGGTGTAGACGATGGCGATCACCGACAGGGTGAAGATCAGCGGCGTGAACGCCTGGCTCGCGATCGGGAACATCGGCACCGAAAAGCGCATGAAGCCGTAGCCGCCCATCTTCAGCAGAATGCCGGCCAGGATCACCGAGCCCGCGGTCGGGGCCTCGACGTGCGCGTCCGGCAGCCAGGTGTGCACCGGCCACATGGGCATCTTCACCGCGAACGAGGCGAAGAAGGCGAGCCAGAGCCAGGTCTGCACGCCGGGATCGAACTTGTAGCGCATCAGCGCCGGGATCGACGCGGTGTGCGCCGCGCTGACCATGTAGAGGATCGCCGCCAGCATCAGCACCGAGCCCAGCAGCGTGTAGAGGAAGAACTTGAAGGCCGCGTAGACTCGCCGCTGGCCGCCCCAGATGCCGATGATCAGGAACATCGGGATCAGCTGGCCCTCGAAGAACAGGTAGAAGACGATGATGTCGAGCGCGCAGAACACGCCGATGATCAGGGTCTCCAGCACCAGGAACGCGACCATGTACTCGAGGACGCGCTTCTCGATGGTCTTCCAGCTGGCAAGGATGCAGATCGGCATCAGGAAGGCCGTCAGCAGCACGAACAGCACCGAGATGCCGTCGACGCCCATTCGGTAGTGCAGCCCGGCGAACCAGGGCGAGTCTTCCGTGAATTGGAAGCCCGGGTTGGCGCTGTCGAACTGCGCCACCAGCAGCGCCGAAAGACCGAAGGTGGCCAGGGTGACCGTCAGCGCGATCCAGCGCGCCGCGGCGGCGGCGCGAGCGTCGTCCGACTGGCCGGCCAGCTTCAGCGCCAGGATCGCCGCGACGCCGACGAGGGGCAGGAAGGTGACGAGCGAAAGCAGGCCGACCATCAATGCACGCCCTTCGTGAAGACCCAGAGGGCGTAGGAGAGCAAGGCGACGACGCCGACCAGCATGACGAAGGCGTAGTGGTAGACGTAGCCGGTCTGCAGGCGTCCGGTGCGGCGGCCCGCCGCCAGCGAGACGGCCGAGATCCCATCCGGACCCAGCCCGTCAATGATCTTCTGGTCCCCGCCCTTCCAGAACAGGTCGCCCAGAAGTTCGGCGCCGCGGACGAACACCGCGTGATAGATCTCGTCGAAATACCACTTGTTGTAGAGGAAGCTCCACACCGGCCCGCGGCGAGCGGCGATGCGCGCGCCCATGCCTTCGTTGGGGATGTAGGTCCACCAGGCGGCTGCGAAGCCAATCGCGGTGACGGCCAGCGGCGACCAGACCACCCAGGCCGGCAGGGTCTCGGCATTGGCCAGCATCGGCTTGCCGCCGAGATTGAAGATCGCGGTCTTCCAGAATTCCGCCCGGCCCTCGCCCACGAAAAGGCCGTCGAACAGAAGGCCCGCGAACACCGCCCCGGCCGCGAGTGCGAGCAGCGGGACCAGCATCACCCAGGGGCTCTCGTGCGGATCAAGCGGACCGTGATGGCCAAGGCCGCCGTGTTCGAGCGGCTCGCCGTCGCTGTGGTCGGCGGCATGGGCGTCATGCGCCTGCGTGGCGTGACCTGCGTGGCCATGCGCGTCGGCCGCCCACTTCGGCGTGCCGTGGAAGGTCATGAAGATCAGCCGCCAGGAGTAGAACGAGGTCAGTCCCGCGGCGATCACGCCGATGATGAAGGCGAACCAGCCGGCGCCCATTCCCTCGGTCGAAGCCAGGTAAGCGGCGTCGATGATCGCGTCCTTGGAGTAGAACCCCGCGAAGCCGAGGTCGAGGTATGGGAGGCCGACGCCGGTGATCGCCAGCGTGCCGACCAGCATCACGACGTAGGTGATCGGGATCTTCTTCCAGAGCCCCCCCATCGCGCGCATGTCCTGCTCGTGGTGCATGGCGGTGATCACGCTGCCGGCGGCCAGGAACAGCAGGCCCTTGAAGAAAGCGTGGGTGAACAGGTGGAACATCGAGGCCTGATAGGCCCCCACCCCCGCGGCGATGAACATGTAGCCGAGCTGCGAGCAGGTCGAATAGGCGATCACCCGCTTGATGTCGTTCTGCGCCAGGCCGACCGTGGCGGCGAACAGCGCCGTGACCGCCCCGATCCCGGTGACGATGATCTTGGCGGTCGGCGCGTACTCGAACATCGGCGAGAGCAGGCAGACCATGTAGACGCCGGCGGTCACCATGGTGGCGGCGTGGATCAGGGCGGAGACCGGTGTCGGACCTTCCATGGCGTCGGGCAGCCAGGTGTGCAGGAAGAACTGCGCCGACTTGCCCATCGCGCCGACGAAGAGCAGCGCGCAGGCCAGGTCGACGGCGTTGAAGCTCCAACTGCCGAAGGCCCAGGGCTGGTGCGCGTGCGCCGCCACCTGCGGGAAGATGTCGGCGAAGCGGATCGAGCCAAAGACCCAGAAGGTGGTGATGATGCCGAGGACGAAGCCGAAGTCGCCCACCCGGTTGACCACGAAGGCCTTGATCGCCGCGGGCGGCGGCGCGGGCCGCTTGAACCAGAAGCCGATCAGCAGGTAGCTCGCCAGCCCCACGCCTTCCCAGCCGAAGAATAGCTGCATGAAGTCGGCGGCGGTCACAAGCGCCAGCATGGCGAAGGTGAAGAACGACAGATAGGCGAAGAACCGGGGCTTGGAGTCGTCCTCGGCCATGTACCCCCACGAATAGAGGTGCACGAGCGCCGAGACCGTGGTCACCACGATCAGCATGACCCCCGACAGCGAGTCGATGCGGACGCTCCAGTCCGACTGGAACTTGCCGACGTCGATGAACGGCGCGACGTGGACCGTGAAACGCCAGTCGCCCGCGACGACGTGGCCGAAGGTGAGCCAGGCAAGCGCGCAGGAGACGAAGAGCAGCCCGGTGGTCACGCTCATCGAAGCGACATCGCCGATGCGGCGGCCGAACAGGCCCGCGATCAACGACCCGGCCAGCGGCGCGAGGACCAGGACGGTGACGATGAACTGGGGGGTCATGCGATGAACCTCCCCTCCCCCTCGAGGAGAGGGGCCGGGGGTGGGGGGCTGTCGCAAGAAAGCGCGCTGCTCGGGCCGACACCCCAAGCGCGGAGAAAGCCCCCCGCCCCTAACCCCTCCCCTCGAGGGGGAGGGGGATCCAATTTAGGAGTCGTCATCCCGCCTACCCCTTCATCATCGACGCATCGTCCACGGCGATGTCGCCGCGGTTGCGGAAGAAGGTGACGAGGATCGCCAGGCCAATGGCCGCTTCGGCCGCCGCGACGGTGAGCACGATCATGGCGAAGATCTGTCCGGTGACCTCGTGCAGGAAGGCCGAAAAGGCGACCAGGTTGACGTTCACCGCCAGCAGGATCAGCTCGATCGACATCAGGATGACGATGACGTTCTTGCGGTTCACGAAGATGCCGAGCACGCCGATGGTGAACAGCACAGCCGCCACCGCGAGATAATGGTCGAGGCCGACGTCGCTCATCGCACGATCCCCTCGCCGGACTTGATGCTGACGATGCGCACGCCCGCGGCCGGGGTGCGGGCCACCTGGTCGGCGATCACCTGACGGCGGATGTTGTCGCGGTGCTTCATGGTGAGGACGATGGCGCCGATCATCGCCACCAGCAGCACCAGGCCGGCCGCCTGGAAGTAGTAGACGTAGTTGGTGTAGAGCACCCGCCCGATGGTCTCGGCGTTGGTGACGCCCGCCAGCGAGGCCTGCGGCCCCGCATGCTTGGCCGCCGCGCCGGCGGTGGAGACATAGATGGCGACGACCGCCATCTCCACCGCGAGCACCCCCGCCACGAGCGCCCCCAGCGGCAGGTAGCGGATGAAACCTTCCTTCAGCGCCGCGAAGTCGACATCCAGCATCATCACGACGAACAGGAACAGCACCGCGACGGCGCCGACGTAGACGATGACCAGCAGCATCGCCAGGAACTCGGCCCCCAGCAGCACGAACAGGCCGGCCGCGGAGAAGAAGGCGGCGATCAGGAACAGCACCGAGTGCACGGGGTTACGCGCGCTGACCACGCCCAGGGCGGCGATCAGCATCACGGCCGACAGCAGGTAAAAAGCGATCGCCTGCAGATCCATGAGGTCGCCGCTACTCCCGTGACAAAGCGTGTTGCGAGCGGCGCGGTGCGTTCCGGCCCCCCATGCGCGGCGCTGTCTTAGCGTGTTCGCCGCAAGTGGGAACCGCCTTTGAGACGCTCACCGGCAAATCTTTCCCGACTCCCAAGGCCCTCATCGATAGGGCGCGTCCAGTTCCAGGTTCCTGGCGATTTCGCGCTCCCAGCGGTCGCCGTTCGCCAGCAGGCGCTCCTTGTCGAAGTAGAGTTCCTCGCGGGTCTCGACGGCGTATTCGATGTTCGGCCCCTCGACGATCGCGTCGACCGGGCAGGCTTCCTGGCACATGCCGCAGTAGATGCATTTCACCATATCGATGTCGTAGCGGGTGGTGCGGCGGCTGCCGTCTTCGCGCGGCTCGGCCTCGATGGTGATGGCTTGCGCCGGGCAGATCGCTTCACAGAGCTTGCAGGCGATGCAGCGCTCCTCGCCGTTGGGGTAGCGGCGCAGAGCGTGTTCGCCGCGAAAGCGGGGCGACTGGGGGTTGCGCTCGTGTGGGTATTGCACGGTGGCCTTGGGCGCCAGCATGTAGCGCAAGCCGAGGCCCATCGCGCCCATGAAGTCCATGAGCGCGGCGGCTCGCAAGGCTTGGGTGATCCGGTTCGCCATTACTTGGTGGCTCCGACGCACTCGTAATCGCCGAGGTGGGTGGGATCACCCCCCGACTTCACCTGATATGTGCCGCCCTTGGCCGCGCAGGCGTCGTGCGCCGCCTTCAGGGCGTCGTAGTTGGCGTCGCCTTGTTCGTACCACGCCTTGCCTTCCGGGCCGCTGGAGCAGGCCGCGAGCGACGCGACGGCGCCTAGGACGAGAACCAGTTGCTTCATGGCGCAAACCCGAAAACGCGCCAGCCGCCGATCAGGGCCACGGCGACGAGCGAGGTTGGCAGGAAGACCTTCCAGCCCAGCCGCATCAGCTGGTCATAGCGGTAGCGCGGCACTACCGCACGGACCATGCTGTTGAGCAGGAAGAAGAAGACCGTCTTGGCCGCGAAGAAGACGAACCCGTGCAGGCTGGCCAGCGTCGGATTCCAGCCCTTCAGGTAGGTCTCGGGCCACGGCGCGTGCCAGCCGCCGAAGAACAGCACGGCGATCAGCGCGCTCATCAGGACGATGTTCGCCTGCTCCGACAGGTAGAACAGCATGAAGGGCGACGAGCCGTATTCCACCTGGTAGCCGGCCACGAGTTCCGACTCGGCCTCTGGCAGGTCGAACGGCGGCCGATTGGTCTCGGCCAGCGTCGAGATGAAGAAGATCACCGCCATCGGGATCATCACCAGCGCCGCCGGCAGGCCCATCAGACCGTCGCCGCCGAGCACGTTCCAGTTCCAGAAGCCGCCGCCCTGGCGCTCGACGATGGTCGTCAGGTTCATCGACCCCGCCAGCACGATCACCGTGACGATGACGAAGCCGATCGAGACTTCGTAGCTGATCATCTGCGCCGCGGAGCGCAGGGCGCCCAGGAACGGGTACTTCGAGTTGGACGCCCAGCCCCCCATGATGATGCCGTAGACGCCCATCGAGGAGACGGCGAAGAGATAAAGGATGCCGACGTTGATCGGCGCCACCACCCACCCCGGCGCGATCGGGATCGCCGCCCAGGCGCCCAGCGCCAGCGTGACGCTGATCAACGGCGCGAGCAGGAAGACGAACTTGTCCGCCCCGGCCGGGATGATCAACTCCTTCAGCAGGAACTTGCCAAGGTCGGCGAATGGTTGAAGCAGGCCGAAGGGGCCGACCACATTGGGGCCCTTGCGCATCTGGACGCCGGCGAAGAGCTTGCGGTCGCCCCAAACGCCCACGAACGCGACCGCAAGCAGCACCCACACAGTCACGAGCAGAATCTGACCGATCACCAGCAGGGTCCAGCCGACGGGGGTGGTCCAGAAGTCGTGCATGCCTACTCCGCCGCGATCTTCTGGACACCGGCGGCGAGCGCCGCGCATTCGGCCATGGTGACGCTCGCCCTGGCGATGGGATTGGTTAGGTGGAAGGCGTGGATCGGGCTGCGCAGCGGCGCCTCCGAAAGCTCGCCCGCGGCGCCGAGGCTGCCCACGTCGAACGTCGTGGGCGACGAGCCCGGCGCGTAGTCGAGCTGACCGAAGGTCGGATGGTCGGCGAAGAGCTTGGCGCGCAAGGCGTCCAGCGAATCGTAGGGCAGCTTGGCGCCCAGCCGCTCCGAGAGCGCTCGCAGGATGGTCCAGTCTTCCTTGGCCTCGCCTTTCGGGAACACCGACCGCTCGCCGCGCTGCACCCGGCCCTCGGTGTTGACATAGAGCCCCGGCTTTTCGGTGTAGGCCGCGCCCGGCAGGATCACGTCGGCCCGATGCGCGCCGGCGTCGCCGTGCGTGCCGACGTAGACGACGAAGGCGTCGGTCTTGGAGAGGTCGATCTCATCGGCGCCTAGCAGGAACAGCAGGTCCAGCGCGCCCTTGCCGACCATCTCCAGCGCCGTCTTGCCGCCTTCACCCGGCGTGAGGCCGAGATCGAGACCGCCGACCCGCGCCGCCGCCGTGTGCAGCACGTTCCAGCCGTTCCAGCCGTCGCGCACCACCTTGAAGGTCTTGGCGAGACCTGCGACCGCGGCCAACGTCGCCGGATCGGTCAGCGCGCCTTGACCCACCACGACCGCGGGACGCTCGGCAGCTGCGAACGCCTTGATGAAGTCGGAGCTCGACTTGGCGAGGTCCTTCAACGTCGCCGCCGAGGCGCCCAGGTGCTCGTAGCGATAGGTGAGGTTTTCCGCGTCGCCCACCAGGCCGAACTCGGTCTTTCCTGAGAGCCACATCTTGCGGAAGCGCGCGTTCAGCACCGGCGCCTCGACGCGGGGATTGGTCCCCACCAGCAGCACCGCATCGGCCGCCTCGATCCCGGCGATGGTCGAGTTGAACAGCCAACTCTCCCGTGGCCCGGCGCCGAGCACGACGCCGTCCTGCCGGCAGTCCAGGTTCGTCACCCCAAGGCCGCCGAAGAGATCGAGCGCCGCCTTCATGGACTCGGCGTCCTGCAGGTCGCCGGCGATGAGACCGATGCGCTCCGGCGCCGCGCCCGCCATCTTCGCCGCGACGGCCGCGAACGCCTCGCCCCAGCTCGCCGGCGCCAACTTGCCGCCCCGCCGGACGAACGGGCTGTCGAGGCGCTGGCGCAAGAGGCCGTCGATGGCGTAGCGGGTCTTGTCGGAGATCCACTCCTCGTTGACCTCGTCGTTGATGCGGGGCAGCACCCGCAGCACCGCCGGTCCGCGTGCGTCGACGCGGATCGCCGAGCCAAGGGCGTCCATCACATCGACGCTCTCGGTCTTCTTCAGTTCCCAGGAGCGGGCGTTGAAGGCGTAGGGCTTCGAGGTGAGCGCGCCGACCGGACACAGGTCGATGATGTTGGCCGACAGCTCCGAGGTGAGGCCCTGGTTGAGGTAGGTGGTGATCTCCACGTCCTCGCCGCGCGAGATCAGACCGATTTCCGACGCGCCGGCCACCTCGGTCATGAAGCGCACGCAGCGGGTGCACTGGATGCAGCGGGTCATCACCGTCTTGACCAGCGGACCCATGAACTTCTCTTCGACCGCCCGCTTGTTCTCCTGGTAGCGGGTGGCGTCGCGGCCGTAGCCCATCGACTGATCCTGCAGGTCGCACTCGCCGCCCTGGTCGCAGATCGGGCAGTCCAGCGGGTGGTTGATCAGCAGGAACTCCATCACGCCCTGCCGCGCCTTCTTCACCATCGGCGAGTTGGTGAAGATCTCCTTGCCGTCCTCGCAGGGCTGCTGGCAGGAGGCGACGGGCTTGGGCGGGCCTGGCTTGTACTCCACCAGGCACATGCGGCAGTTGCCGGCGATGGACAGGCGCTCGTGGTAGCAGAACCGCGGGATCTCTTCTCCGGCGAGCTCCGCCACCTGCAGAACGGTCATCCCGTTCTCGAACTCGATCTCGACACCGTTGACCTTGGCCTTGGGCATATCGGGCTGTCTCGAGGTCCTTTTCGCGGGTGCGGCATGCGGCGACCCGGCGATAGCGCGACCCGGCGTGCCGGAACAAGGCTTTTCGCGGACGAACCCGGGATTCGCTGGCGCCCGGACCATGGCGCCGCCTTCCCGCGTCGCAAAGTGGCCGACGAGTTGACGAGCCGAGCAGCCGCGGCCAAGACGGCGGCCTGCCACGACCGGTGGCGCTCGGGAGCTGCGCGATGGCCGAACCGTCCTACTGGCTCGTGAAATCGGAGCCGGCGAAGTACAGCTTCTCGGACCTGCAGCGCGACGGCAAGACCGTCTGGGACGGCGTGCGCAACAACCAGGCCGCCATCTACCTGCGCACGATGAAGGTGGGCGACCTCGTCTTCTACTACCACTCGCAGGAGGGCCTTGCGATCGTCGGCATCGCTCGGGTGGTGCGGGAGTCGTTCCCCGACCCGACCGACCCGACCGGCCGGTTCGTGGCCGTGGAACTGGGGCCGGTGCGCCCCCTGCCCCGCCCGGTGACGCTGGCGGAGATCAAGGCGACCCCGGCGCTGGCCGACATGACCATGCTGCGCCTCT
This sequence comes from Caulobacteraceae bacterium, assembly GCA_035504785.1. Classification (GTDB taxonomy): domain Bacteria; phylum Pseudomonadota; class Alphaproteobacteria; order Caulobacterales; family Caulobacteraceae; genus Acaudatibacter. Next base: position 741 of record DATJRL010000259.1, on the reverse strand, counting down.
TCCGCCTCTCGGTGACCCCGATCACGCCGCAGCAGTGGGCGACGATCCGCAAGATGGGCGAGGACGCGGGGGTCTAGGCTTCGACGATCGCCTCGCCTGCCTCGAGCCACGACAGCACGTCTGGCCAGACCCTGTCCAACCGCGCGCGGAGGACTCGGTTCGTCGCGTTGCCCACACGCAGCCAGAGGACCTGCGGGCCATCGGTCCTACCGCGCATCAGGGCGAAATCTTCGTCCTTCGTGACGACCACTGCATCTTGCTCATGAGCGTAGCGCCAGATAACCGCATCGGACGCCCGGTGCAGGCCGAGGTCGCGGACGTGGACCGCCTCATATCCCCTCGCCTCGAACCAGCTGGCGAGCGTCGCCGGCAGCTGTTGGTCGATGACGAACTTCACTCAGCGGCGGGCAAGATAACGGGATGGTCGACCTGGACGGCCGCATAGGCGAGCGCCGCACGGATGTCGCCAGGCTCCAGGTCAGGAAAGTCCTTGAGGATCTCGGTCTCGCTCGCCCCGCCGGCAAGCATCTCCAGCACGTCGGCGACGCGAATACGCATTCCCCGAATACACGGGCGACCGCCCATCTTTCCCGGTTCCGCTGTGATGCGATCGGCGAGGTTCATGCGGCGCAAGATAGCATGAGACACGGAATTGCGCAGCTTCCCAACCGAGGGCCGTCCTACTCCGCCGCCACCAGACGGGCGCCCTGCACGTGCGGCTTGCGCGAGCGGTAGTTGGCG
>DATJRL010000258.1:0-7129 GCA_035504785.1 Caulobacteraceae bacterium | reverse complement strand
AGCCGGCCAGGCTCCGGCGGCCTTCGATGGCGACTGGATCGTCACTGTCTCCTGCGACGACGCGCGCGGAGCGCGGGGCTATCATTGGGATTTCCCGGCAACCGTTCAGCAAGGTCGGCTGCATGGCGTCTACGGGACGTTGGGACAGACGAACTCCTTCGAGCTGACCGGCACAATCGATCCGGACGGAACCGCGCATTTCTTTGGCAAGGGCCTGACCGGCGGGAGCGCTTACAACGTCGGCCAGGTCGCCGCGGGCGTCGTGTACGCCTATCACGCAAATGGCGCGTTTACCTCCAACCACGGACAGGCGCGTCGCGTCGAGTTGAGGCCTTGTACGCTGGACTTCCACAAGCAGTAGAACGCTGTTTGCTCGACCCGGCCCTTCTAGGTCGGATCGCCGCCCCGCGCGGCTTTGCGCGCCGCTTTCTGCTCGCGCCGTGCGGCGCGGCGTTCGCGGACGACCTGGCGGTATTCGTGCAGTTGGGCCAGCTGATTGACCAGCAAGACGACCTGGACCAGGCCCGCACCCAGCAAGGCGACCACCGAGTCGATCGACGGCGTCACCGGCTGGTCGAACAGCCGCCCGAGGTTTCCCGCGGTCGCGCCGATGCCGGCCACGAGGCTGCTCCCCAGGATGATCGTGTAGGGCCGGCCGAGGTGGGCCTTGAGCCACAGGTCGAGCGCATAGGCCCAGGCGCTGAACTGCAGCATCGCGCGGCTCCCCACGCCGGCGCGCCGGATCGCGCGCAGGTCCGAGAAGGCTAAGCGGGACAGGGCGGGCTGGAAAGCCGCCGCGGCTTACGCCGCCTTCTGCAGGCTCTTGTGCAGGATGCCGATGGCGGCTTCGCGGTCGATCCGCTCGATCGCCGCCACTTCCCGGGCCATGCGGTCCAGCGCCGATTCATAAAGCTGGCGCTCGGAATAGGACTGTTCCGGCTGGCTCTCGGAGCGGTGCAGATCCCGCACCACCTCGGCGATGGAGATCAGGTCGCCGGAATTGATCTTGGCCTCGTACTCCTGAGCGCGGCGGCTCCACATGGTGCGCTTGATGCGCGCGCGGCCTTTCAGCGTGGTGAGCGCTTGCGACACGACATTGCCGGCGGCGAGGGCGCGCAGGCCGGCGGTCCTGGCCTTCTTGGTGGGGACGCGCAGGGTCATCTTCTCGTGGTCGAAGGTGATGACGTAGACCTCGAGCGACATGCCGGCGACGTCCTGGGTCTCGATCCCGACGACCGCGCCCACGCCGTGGGCCGGGTAAACGACGGAATCGCCGACCCTGAATTCGAGTTCGCTCTTGGTGCTCATGTTCGAAAAGGTCCTTTCAACCAGCGCCGCCCCACCAGGCGGCGTCCAATCCTTGTCACGCCTTCGCGCAATAGCCGGGCCTCCGCGGAAGGCGGCGTGGCCGTCACAGCGCGTCTTGGGGCCGTCCCCACGGGGGACGCCTTCGACTTCACCTCAGACGCGAAGCGGAAGGATTGGTGTTCTTGTCGCCGGCGAGGCGCAGGGCGCTTCCTGCTCCAACGTCGCTCGCGACTTTAACACAAAAGTCAGATGATTGAAAGGTTTGTGACGCCTACGAGTCTTGTGGGAATTTATGGCGTGGTCGCGACGAGCGAACGCCGTTACGAGCCCTTGCCGGGCTTTTCGCTGAAGAACCGTTCGAACTTGTCGGTTTCCCGTTCGAAGGCGTCGGCGTCGGCCGGCGGTTCGCCCTTCAGAGTGATGTTCGGCCACACCTTGGCGAAATCGGTGTTGACCTTCAGCCACTTTCCGTCGGGATCGTCCTCGGTGTCCGGCTTGATGGCGTCCACCGGGCACTCCGGTTCGCAGACGCCGCAGTCGATGCATTCGTCCGGATTGATGACCAGGAAGTTCTCGCCCTCATAGAAGCAGTCCACCGGACAGACTTCCACGCAGTCCATGTACTTACACTTGATGCAGGGGTCGGTGACGATGTAGGTCATCGGGCGCTCTGGCGGCCTCGGACTTTATGTTTGAACGGGGGCGGCGTCTTTGTCAGCCGCCCGGCGCGCTTGTCAATGCCGCGGTCCTGCAAAGCCTTTCAGCTTTCCTCCAGCGGGGAATAGAGCGTGCGGGCCTGGGTCGCGGGGCCGCGGCGATCGCCGAGGGCCTCGATTCTCACCGCGTGCAGGCGGCCGCCGAGCGCGAACACCAGGGCGTCGCCGGGCTTCAGGGGACGAGCGGGCTTGTCGAGGCGCGACTCGACGCCGGCCCGGGTCACGCGCACCCGGCCGTCTTCTATCAGGCGCGCCGCCAGGGAGCGGGTCTTGCAAAATCTCGCCCGCCACAGCCAGACGTCGGCGCGGACCGAGTCGTCAGCCATGCGCCCCATCAGCCATGCGCCCCATCAGCCATGCAACCGTCGGGGCGTCCGGCGGCGACGGCGCGCCGGCGCCGGGGTCAGGGCCGCCAGCGCGGCGAAGGGCGAGGGGCCGGCGTCCCGCGCCGCACGCTCCGGCGCGGGCGCCGCGCGCTTCTTCCAGACCTGCGACCGCGAGCGGCCGACCATCGCATACCCCAAGGCCCGCAGCACCGCGCGCGCATCGGGCTCGCTCCAGCCGAGGTCTTCGCGGGCTTGGTCGGAAAACAGCACGCCGCCGCCCTGCTTGGCGGCCGAGCGCAGCAACTCGTCCAGCCGCTCCAGCTGCTCCACCGGCGCGGCGAACCGGCCGACGGGCGCCAGGCCCCGCAACGCCAGCGCCCGATCGGAGGGTCGCGGCGTCGGCAGCGCGACCAGCGCCCCCTCGACCGGGGTCCAGTCGGCCTGGGCGGCCAGGGCGAAGGGTCGCGAGAACGGGCGCGCGGGCCCGGCGAGTTCCGGCAGGTGGAGGGTGAAGGCGCCGATCGTCACGCCCAGCGCCCGCAGCGTCCGACGTTCGGCCCGGCTGAGGCTCTTCAGTTCACGCTCGACGCCGCCGCGGGCCAGCACCCCCCCGGCCTCGATCAGCCGGTACGCCAGGCCGCGCGGCAGACCTTTCAACGTCCCCGACGCGACCGCCGCCTCCAGCTTGCGCAGCGACGGCAGCCGCCGGCCCGCTTCGGCCGCCAGGAACGCCTCGATCCGCCGCGCCGCCCGCTCCCGCGCCGGCGCCGCGCCGAGCTCGCCATACAGCCGCACCCGCGGCGCGAAGGGGCGATCTCCGATCAGCGCCGCGGCCGCCTGGCCGCGCCAGAGGACCACGCCGTCGGGCGTCAGGGAGAAAGCCTCGTCCGGCTCTGCCGCGATCTTGCCGAGGCGACGCGCCACCTCGGGCGCCACGGCGCGCTGGGCCGCGGCGCGCAGGGCCTTCGCCTCGAGCAGGGTCGCGCCTTTCTCCGCCTCGAAGGCGAGGCCGTCGAGCCGGCCGACGAAATGGCCCTCGACCGTCACCGCGCCATCGTCGCCGAGACCGGCCAGCAGGTCCTCGCCGTGACCAAGCCCGCGCATCAGGGCGCTGGTCCGCCGGTCGATGAACCGGGCCATCAGCTTCTCGTGCAGCGTGTCGGAAAGGCGATCCTCCAGCGCCCGCGTCACGCCTTGCCAGTGGGCGGGGTCGGCGAGCCAGTCGGGCCGATTGGCGACGTAGGCGAGGGTGCGGACGTTGGCGAGGCGCATCGACAGGGCGTCGATCTCGCCGTCGGCGCGGTCGATCTGACGATACTGAGCGGCCATCCAGTCGTCGGGGACGCGGGCCTCGCCCTCGGTGAGGTGGCCGAAGAGGGTGCGCGCCAGTCGGACGTGGTCTTCCAACGTGGTCTTGCGGAAGTCCGGCGTCTGGCAGGCGTCCCACAGGCGGAGCAGGGCCGAGCGGTCGCGGCAGCGCCGGACGACGGCTTCGTCGGCGGCAAGGTGGCGCAAGGTCGTTTCGTCCAGCGCTTCCTCCGAGGGCCTCAGACCCCCGCGCGGCGCGGGTTGGGCCAGCGAGCGGAGCAGGTCGGCCAGCGAGTCGAAGTCGAGACGGTCGTTGCGCCAGAGGGCCGAAGTCACCGGCTCGAACCGATGCTCCTCCACCATCCGCGCGAGGTCGTCGTTCATGGGCTCGCAGGCGCCGGTGACGCCGAAAGTCCCGTCGCGCCGGAAGCGGCCGGCCCGACCGGCGATCTGACCGACTTCGTGTGGAAAAAGGGCGCGGGTGCGCTTGCCGTCGAACTTGGCCAGGCCGGCGAACGCCACATGGCCCAGGTCCATGTTGAGACCCATGCCGATGGCGTCGGTGGCGACCAGGAAGTCGACCTCGCCGGACTGGTAGAGGGCCACCTGGGCGTTGCGGGTGCGGGGACTGAGCGAGCCCATCACCACTGCCGCGCCGCCGCGCTGGCGGCGGATCAGCTCGGCGATGGCGTAGACCTCGCCGGCGGAAAACGCGACCACGGCGGTGCGTCGCGGCAGGCGGGTGATCTTCTTCGGGCCCTCGTAGGCGAGCCGCGAGAAGCGCTCCCGCGTCACGATCTCGACGCCCGGCAGCAGCCGGCGGATCAGCGGCGCCATGGTGGCCGCGCCCAGGAACATGGTCTCGTACCGACCTCGCGCCGAGAGCATGCGCTGCGTGAACACGTGCCCGCGCTCGGGGTCGGCGCACAGCTGGATCTCGTCGACGGCGAGGAATTCGACCTCGCGGCCGAGCGGCATCGCCTCGACAGTGCAGACGAAGTAGTGCGCGCGGGGCGGGACGATCTTTTCCTCGCCCGTGATCAGCGCCACGGTGCGCGCGCCGTGCGCCGCGACGACGCGATCGTAGATCTCGCGCGCCAGCAGCCGCAGCGGCAGGCCGATCATGCCCGAGGCGTGGCCCAGCATCCGCTCGACCGCCAGATGCGTCTTGCCGGTATTGGTCGGGCCCAGCACCGCGACGGTGCGCGAGGGCGCCCGACCGGAGAGGCGGTCGCTCATGACCAAGATTTGGGGGAAGACTCGGAGGCTGGCAATATGCGCCCCGCGGTCGGCTGGAGGCGAGGGCGATGTCGCGAAAGGTTCTGACGTGGATGCAGGCGGCCGCGGCGCTGGCCTGGCTGGTTCCCGTGGGCGACGCCGGTCCGGCTCTGGCGGCCGGCGGACGGGAGGACTGCGCCTACGCCTCCGACGCTTCCAGCGACGTGGTCACCTACCACGACTGCGCGTCCGTCCTGCCCGGCGGCGGCCTGCGGCTGGGGCCGGGGCGGCTGGCGCACCTGCGCTTCGACGACGACGGCCTGGCGATCGTCCAGGTCGGCAGCCTGTTCTTCTACGTCAACGAAGCCGGGAAGAGCGCGCCGGTGGCCGGCGTCGAGGGCCACGCCGTCGGCTTCAACGACGGCCTGGCGCCGAGCCCGCGCCGGGTCGGGGGCGGCTACAAGGTCGGCTACATCGACAAACAGCTGAACCTCGCCATCCCGGCCCGATGGGACGGCGGCCTGGATTTCTCCGATGGGCGCGCCCAGGTCTGCCGAGGTTGCGCCATTGTCCGCGACGGCGACTTCGCCGAACTGCGCGGCGGCCTCTGGGGCTGCATCGACACCTCCGGCCGCGAGGTCGTGCCGGTCACCCAGCCCTCGCCGGATGGCCTCGATTGTGGCGGCGGCTAGTCGCCTTCATCGACAAGCACCTCCGGCGAGGCCGGCTCGACGCTCCGGTAACAAGGGTTTCCGAGACGTAAACGCTTATGGTTAACAAGCGGAACGGGGGCGAAACGAATCATGTCCGAATCACTTACCTCGCCCGATTCAAGCTTTGTTCCCCACAAGCTCTTGTATCTGAATCGCTTTCAGCCACTAGGCGGCGCGCTGCGATCCTCCGCTCGAGCGCCGGAAGCCGTGGCCCTAGCGCGCGGCGCCCTCGGCGCCGGCCAAGGTCGCGCACCCACGGCAGGGAGTCTGGGTTAACGATCACGGGATCTGAAGCACGCTGAGCAGGAAGTGGGGATTCCACCCGGCGATTTTGCGGCGGGTTTTGACGCTGCCCTTGGATTTATGGGTGCGGACGAGGTCGAGGGCGAAGCGCCGGACGACGGCCATGTTCTTGGCGCCGTGGCCTTGCCGGTAGCGAGAGAGATCGTCCTTGAAGGTGACGTCGAGGAGCCAGTGCATGCTCTCGACGCCCCAGTGGCCGCGAGCGGCCTGGGCGAGGCGTTCGATGTCGAGGGGGGCAGAGGAGAGATAGGTGCGGGTCTCCGAGGTTATCTTGCCGGCCTGTTCGGTGACGGCGTGGACCTGGACGAGGGTGGCGATGTGGGGGAAGCGGGTGCGCCGGGATAGCGGCGGTCGGAGGCGATCCAGCCTATGTTGCTGGAGGCGAGGTAGGTGCGGGTCTCGATGCGGCCGTGCCCCTTCTCGACGGTCGTGGTGGTGACCAGCTCTTCGGCGGGCGCGGTGCGGAAGTAGTTTAGGACGTCGGCCTCCAAGTTCGACTGGTTGCTCTTCAGGGCCAGCAGGTAGTCGGCCTTGTGGTCGACGATCTTGTTGGCGATCTCCACCTGGCAGCCCATGGCGTCGATGGTGACCAGCGCGCCTTCGAGCTGGCCGGCCTGGGCCAGGTGGTCGAGCAGGTCGGGGATGGCGGTGATCTCGTTGGTCTTCTCCGGGACGGAGAGCTGAGCCAGGGTCAGCCTGGCGGTGGTGGCGTAGGCGCTGAGGGTGTGCAGGGCCTTCAGGCCCTTGCCCCGGTCGTGGGTGCGTCGGGCGGTCTTGCCGTCGATGGCGATGAACTCGTGCCGGCCGGGCCACACCTCGGCGATCCAGGCCTCGAAGCAGGCGGCGAACAGCGCCGGATCGACCCGGTTCACGAGATCGCGCAGCCAGCGCGCACAGGGCACGCCGTGGTGGAAGTCGCTGAAGCGCCGCAGGAACTCCAGGTTATGCTCGCCCCAGGCGACGATCTCGTCGAAGTCGTCGCAGGAGGCGATGGTGGCGCAGGTCACCAGCAGCAGCACCTCATGGATCGGATAGGCGACCCGCCAGGCCTCGCGCCCGTCGTCCAGCTCGGAGAAATGCTTCAGCAGCAGCGCCAGCCGCGCCTTGGGAAATTCATCGCCGAACGCCAGGGCCATGATCGCGCTCCATGCCGAATCAGAGCTCCCACGGAATCACGCCTTCACCGTCAATCCAAAATCACGCCACCGAGCGCGTTAACCCGAATGCACCGCCCTGG
>DATJRL010000257.1:0-6811 GCA_035504785.1 Caulobacteraceae bacterium | reverse complement strand
GTTCTGGCTCGGCGGGTCTCGCGGCATGGCGCAGGCGGCGCATCGCATCTCAGCCGCCTGCTCGCCGACAGCGCAGACGCGTTCCGGGCCGCGGGGCACGGCGGCGCCTACGACGGCTGGGGCGAAGCGCTCGCTTTCATCCTGGCTGGCGACGCCAAGGCGAGCCGAGAGGCTGCGGGAACCTAAGGTTCGTGCTATGGTTTCCGTAAGGGGGAACCACAGCCACAGGAGACCCTGCCCATGGCGCTCGCCGATATCCGGCACGAAATCGTCCTCAGCCTCGGACACACCCACGAGCATCAGCACGACGCCCTCGACCTCCTGGCCCATGGCGACGATGCGGAGAAGGTCGTGGCGGCCGGAGAACTGGACTTCCTGAACCGCCAGGAAGTGAAGTTGCGCGGTCGCCTGGCTGACGTCGACCGGCAAATCGCCGAGCACCATCGCACGCTGTTCGCGTGGGCGCGCCAGACATGGTTCAGCCTGATGCTTTACTTCGAGAGCTGGATCGCCCACGGCTGACTTGGCCACGCACGCCGACTGCGGCTGGCCTGGCGTGCAACGGAGCCGCGGACATGGCCGACTTTGAAGCGCCGGAAGACGGCTGGAAGCATTCGGGCGTGCGCGTGATCCCGGCCGGATCGCTCGACGCCAACACGCCGCAGACCCCGGGCATGAACCGCGCGGCCGCGATCGACTTCGCCAAGGTCGGCGCGCAGAAGATCTGGGCGGGAACGGTCCACATCCACGCCGGCGCCAAGACCGGCGCGCACCACCACGGCGCGCTCGAGAGCGTCATCTATGTGGTGCGCGGCCGCGCCCGGATGCGATGGGGCGAGCGGCTGGAGTTCACCGCCGAGGCCGGTCCCGGCGACTTCATCTACGTGCCGCCCTATGTGCCGCACCAGGAGATCAACGCCTCGGCCGACGAAACGCTCGAATGCGTGCTGGTGCGCAGCGACAACGAGGCCGTGGTGGTCAACCTCGACATCGAACCGGTGGAAGCGCCGCAGTCCGTCCCCTGGATCGATCCCATCCACAAGGCCTGAGGCTCGGCTAGACCGAGGGCGTGGCCTCGGCGCCGGCGGCGAAAAGCAGATCCCGGATGAGTCCCCCCGGACAAGTCCGGTGGGCTCTCCGGGATGACACCGGCAGAGCGTTGACGTTAGGCGGCATCAGCCCGTCACCCCGGACAAGCCCCCGACTTCATCGGGGGCGCCGATCCGGGGCCGGAAGCGCCGCCACCGAGCTGGAGTTCGTCTAGGAACCGGACCGTCCGGCCCCGGATCGGCCTTGCAGGCCGTCCGGGGTGACGGAGAAAGGCGATTCCGGTCCATTCAACATGCTCTAAAAGACACTGACGCTATTTGAGGATGCGGAGCTAGGGCGACCAGCCGCGTCGATGCATCAGTTCCAGCACCGCGTCGGCCGCGCGCGTGTCCGCGTCGGCAAGGTCGGCGCCCAGACGCTCGAGCGCCGCGGTTTGGGCCTCGACCTGCCTGGCGCGAGCTCGTGGGTCGTCCAGCAGGACGGCGACCGCCTTCGCCAACTCCGGGCCGTTGCATCGTTCCTGCAGCCGCTCGGGCGCTACTTCCGACCCAGCCGCGATGTTGATCAGGGTCAGGTAGTCGACCCGCGCGATGGCCCGAGCCGCGATCGCGGTCAGTGGATGACCCCGGTAGCCGACCACCATCGGGCAGCCGGCCATGGCGAGTTCGGTCGTGACCGTGCCGCTTTTGGCCAGGGCGACGGTGGCCGCGCGCATGGCGTCGTGTCGCGCCACGTCCCCTTCGAGGACGTGAGCCCGGTGGCGCCAGCCGGCGACGCGGGCCTTCACCTCCGCGGCGACGGTGTCCGCGGCGCCCACCACCAGACGAAGCCCAGGATGCGCGTCCTTCAGGCGCATCGCCGCATCTTCGAACGCCGGCATGATGCGTCGGATTTCGCTCGGGCGACTGCCAGGCAGCAGCAGAAGGACCGGGTCCTCCGGCCCCGCGCCGATCTCGTCGCGCAAACGCTGCGAGTTCGCGCCGGTCCAGTCGCGACTCAGCGTCGGGCTGCCGACGACCGTCACCGGCATTCCGACGCTCTCGAAGTACGGCGCCTCGAACGCGAAGAGGGTGAGGAGATGGTCCGACAGCCGCGCCAGGACGCGGGCGCGGCCGGGTCGCGTGGCCCAGACCTGCGGCGCGACGTATTTGACGATGGCGACCCTGGGCGCCCGCAGCCTCAGCCGCCGCGCGACACGCCAGGTGAACTCCCAAGAGTCGATCAGCACGGCCACGTCGGGCTGGGTGGCCTCGGCGAGCTTCACGGTCGCTTCGATATCGCGCAGCGCCCTCGGCACGGCGCCGGCGATCTCGAACAGACCGACGAGCGACAGTCCGGCGATATCGACGGGGCTCTCGATCCCCTCGGCGGCCATCTTGGCGCCGCCGACGCCGCAGACCGTGACGCTCTCGCCGAGCCGCCGCTTCAGGGCGCGCGCCAGTCCGGCGCCGAGCGCGTCGGCGGAGGCTTCGACCGCCACCAGCATCACCTTCAGCGGTCTGCTCACGCCAATTCGTCCGCGGCCCCGACGATGAACAGTCCGCTCGCCTCGGCCGCCCTCGCGACCGCTTCGCGGTCGATCACCAGGGTTCGCCCGGCAACGCCAACGATGCCCGCCAGTCCGGCGCGGCTCGCGCCTTCTACCGTGGCGACCCCGATCGTGGGCAGGTCGACCCGGTCCTCCTGGATCGGCTTGGCGACCTTGGCGAGCACGCCGCGGCGACGCCGTGGATCGCCACGCAACGCCGGAGGCAGACCCGCGACGCGCGCCAGCATCGCGTCGGTTCCCTCCTGGGCTTCGACCGCCAGCACCAGGCCGTCGCAGACGACCGCGCCCTGGCCGATATCCATGGCGCCGACGCCCCTGGCGATCTGCAGCGCCTTGGCGATATCGGCTTCGTGCTCGGCTCGCGGCGTGACACGCCCGAGCGCTCCTGGCGCCAGCACGAGATCGCCCATCACCTGATGCGCGCCCTCCACCACGAAGCCTTCCCGCTCCAACGCCCGCGTCAGGTAACGCAGCAAGGCCTCGTCACCTTGCCGCGCCGCGGCCACGATGCCGGGGAGCAACGTCACGCCCTTCATGTCGAGCCGTAAGTTGGCCATGTCCGGCCGGCGCACGTTGCCCGCCAGGCAAAGCGCGCCGCAGCCCGCCTCTTTGCAGAGGCGCAGAATGCGGCCGACCTCGACGATCCCGGCGTCGGCGCCCTCGTGGCTCGACAGGCCAGCGTCCGCAAACCCCGCCAGCCGCACGACGAAGAGCGGCCGACCGGTGTCGCGGCAATGAGCGGCCAGCGCCAGCGGCAGATCCCCGCCGCCGGCGATAAGCCCCAGCTTGGTCATGCGTGCGGGGTGGACTCGCTCGGCGGCATCGTCAAGGGACGGGTCGGCTCGGCGCGGATGAAGGCGATGACTTCCATCACTTCGGCCGCGTCAGCGTAGGTCACGGCCGCCGCTTCGACGCGCTCCCTAAACGCGCCGGAGCCGTAGAAGATCTCCTTGAAAGCGGCCCGCAACCTGTTGATCGCGGTCCGCGAGAACCCGCGACGCTTCAGGCCCACGAGGTTGAGGCCTTCCAGCTTGGCGTGGCTGCCCCACACCGTCCCGAATGGGATGACGTCGCAGTTGACGCCGGACATGCCGCCGACGAAGGCGTGGCGGCCCACCCGGCCCCGTTGCTGCACGGAGGAAAGTCCCCCCAGGATCACGTGGTCTTCGATATGACAGTGGCCGCCCAGCGCGGCGCCGTTGGTCATCACCACGTGGTTGCCGACCACGCAGTCGTGGCCGACGTGCGCGCCCACGTAGAACTGCCCATCATCGCCGATTATGGTGACGCCGCGGCCGACGACCGAGCCGCCGTGGATGGTTACGTGCTCGCGGATCGAGTTGCGGGCGCCGATGACGACGCGGCTCGAATGCTCGGGTTGGTAAGCGCTGTGCTGCGGCGGGCCGCCGATCGCCGCGAAAGGGAAAATCTCGCAGGCCTCACCGATCTCGGTTTCACCCTCGACCACCACGTGCGAACGCAACCGAACGCCCCTCGCCAGCTTCACCCGATCGCCAACGATGCAGTAGGGGCCGATCTCGACATCGTCCGCCAGCTCGGCCTGGGCCGAGACGATCGCGGTCGCATGAATGTTCATGCCGGCAATTCGCCCAGCATGGCCGCGAACTCGGTCTCCGCGGCGATCTTGTCGCCGACCAACGCCGTGCCGCGGAACTTCACCACTTCGCCGCGAGCCCGCACAACCTCGACGTTCATCTGCAAGGCGTCGCCTGGACGCACCGGGTAGCGGAAGCGGCAGTGGTCGAGCGACATGAACAGGATCACCTTGGACCCCATCTCGAGCCGCAGCGACTTGCTCATGAGGACGCCGCCGGTCTGGGCGAGGGCTTCGACGATCAGGACACCCGGCATCACCGGCTTGCCGGGGAAGTGGCCGACGAAGAAGGGTTCGTTGATGGTGACCATCTTGTAGCCGACGATCGACCGGTTCGGGCGATAGTCTTCCGCCCGGTCGATCAGCAGAAATGGCGGGCGGTGGGGGATCAGTTCGAGGATCTCCTCGATGCCGATGTCGATGCGCGCGGCCGTGTCCGGCGACGCTTGCTTCATGCCTCTCCCCTGTCCCTGCGACTGGCCGCCGCCTTCGCGAGCCAGGTCATTTCGCGCATCCACCGGCGCATCGGCTTCGCCGGTATTCCGGCCCAGGCCTCGCCGGGCGGCACGTCGTGCATGAGACCCGACGCTGCCGCGAGCTGGGCGCCGGACCCGACGCTGACATGGTCGGCAAGGCCGACGCGCCCGCCCATTCGGACGCCGTCCCCGATGACGACGCTCCCGGAGATGCCGCAGTGGCCGGCGATGGCGCAGTTTCGTCCGATCGAGACGTTGTGGGCAATCTGCACCAGGTTGTCGATCTTGGTGTTCTCGCCGATCACCGTGTCCTCGAACGCGCCGCGGTCGACGCAGGTGTTGGCGCCGATCGAGACGCCGTCCTGGATGATCACGCGGCCCAGTTGCGGCACGTCGACCAGCCCTTTCGGTCCGACGGCGAGCCCGAAGCCAGCCTCTCCGATCACGCTGTTGGCCAGGATCCGCACGTTGTCGCCGATCAGGGCGAATCCGATCACCACGCCCGCGCTGATCTGGCAGCCGCGTCCGATGGCGACGCCCGGACCGATGCTGACGTTGGATCCGATTACCGTCCCAGCCCCGATCTGCGCGCCGGGTCCGACGGTCGCGCCGTGCCCGAGGCTGACGCCATCCTCGATCAGGGCGTCGGGGTGGACCGCGGGCGAACTGGGATCGTGGCGCCGAGGGCGATGGAGCCGCAGCGCGGCCGCGGCCCAGGCCGCTCGCGGCGCCGGCGTCAACAAACCGGCGCAGCTTTCCGGAAGTCGCCCGGCTTCCTTTGGCGACACGAAGCATGCGCCGGCCGCTGTCGCGCGGGCGAGGTCGGCGCTCCGTCGGTCGTCGAGAAAACTCACCCCGCCGGCATCGGCCCGGCTCAAGACCGACGCCGCCGTGACCGAGCGCCCAGCCAGCTTCGTATCGCACGTTGCGCCGGTCAGATCGGCCAGCGCGCCCAGCGTGACCGGCCCCAGCGCCTCGAAGAACCTCGGATCAGGCGAGTTCACGTCCGAACCCTGCCCCGGCGGCTAGTTCGCCGGCGCGCCGGCGCCGGCTGGCTGGTCGAGGTGCTCGCGGTCGAAGGTCAGGGTCTGGAGCTTGACGTCCAGCTGCGCGACGGCGGCCGTCGACAGGTCCATGGCCGGGTTGAGCACGACGACGCCGCCGGTATCGCCATCGATCAGCACCGAGCAGCGATTCTGCTGGTAGAGACTGCTGAGGATCGGATCGAGCTCCTTCATGATCACGGCGAATTGCTTTTGCTGCGTGGCCTGCATTTCCTGGCTGCGCTGTTGCTCGCGCTTCTCGAAATTCGTCACGCGCAGCTGCCAGTTGGCCTGGCGGGCCTGCAGCGTCGCCTGGTCCATGGTCGAGGCTTGGCTCTCGAGGGTCCGCCGCTCGTTGTTGATCGCGTCGGCCTCGGGCTGCAGCTCGGCGCTCACCTGCTGGCTGAGAACCTTGAGACGGGCCCCCACGGACTGGCCTACCTTCGATTTGGCGATGATCTCGCGAGAAGAGAACACGCAGAAGCCGGCGATAGGCGGCCCGTGGGTGATCGGCGTCTGAGCCGGTGGCCCGCCGGACGCATGCGCGCCCTGGGCCAAGGTGGCGGAGGCGAGGCTGAGGGCGGCGCTGAGCGCGGCGCCGGCCGCGAAGATGTTGCGAGGGGTCATTGACTCTCAGAATTTGGTGGTGGTGGAGAAGCGGAAGATTTGAGTGACGTCGTAGGGCTCTTTGGCCACCGGCTCGGCGATATCGAAGCGCAGCGGGCCGAGGGGCGATTTCCAGAATACGCTCACGCCCACGGAGGCCCGTAGACCGAGGTCGTCGCGCACCGTCGGCAGCGGCGCGTTGGTGAGCGGATCGTATTTGCTGTACTTATCCAGCAGTCCGAGCGTGCCGATATCGGAGATCAGGGCGGTCTTGATGCCGTACTGCTCCGGCAGACCGTTGGGGAAGGTCTGCTGGATCTCCTCCAGGAGGTAGAGATCGCCGCCTAGGGCGTCGCCGTACTTGGTGTCGCGCGGACCGATGCCGGCGAGCTGGAAGCCGACGAAGGTGTCGCCGCCGCGATAGAACCGGTCGGCGATGCGGACCGGGCTGCCATCCCAACCCGAGATGTAG
>DATJRL010000256.1:0-3335 GCA_035504785.1 Caulobacteraceae bacterium | reverse complement strand
CCTTGGCGTTTCTCGGGTATGAGACGGAACTCTGGACTAATGGGCAGCCCCCGAGCCTTGCTTCGAGCAGCCCCGACACCGCGCCGACCGACGGGCGGTTCATTTGGGCGGATTTCCTCAACGATCAAGCCGGGGAAGAGGTGCATTGGGCTGTGGCTTGGGACAGCCAGGAGGGTGGTTGGGTCACCCGGTTTGGTCGACGGGTCGATCCGACTTGGCGACTAAAGGCTTGGGCGCCCGAGCCGGATTGATGCGCGGACGGCGCGAAACGTTGCGGTGGGGACATGACTGCGATCCGCTATGGACGCAACGACGATCAGGCCGCCGGTTTGAACGCCAGGCCGTAGTTGGGGTAGTCCGGCATCGCCAGCTCGGCGCGCTCGAAGCCCGGCAGCACGATGGCCTCCGGCGGCAGTTGCTGCACCTGGCGGTCGCCGGTGATGTAGTGGTCGCCGAGTTCGGCGAGTCTGGCGCGAAGGCCGCCCGGCTGGATGTCCTTGATCAGCACCGACCCACAGCCGGTGCGCAACGCGGCGGCGGCGAGCGCGGCGAAGAACGCCGGCCGGGCCTTGAACGGCACGTGGTGCACGACGTCGCTGAGCGTCATCACGTCGAACGCCCCATCGACGGACTCGACTGAGGTGGCTGGCCGCAGCTCGACGCGCGGTCGATGAGCCGGCGCGATCACGCCGCCGATCTGGGGCGCGAGGTCGGTCATGGTGACGCGGATGTCGTCACGCCGCGCCAGCACGGCGTTCATCACGAAGCCGTCGCCGCCGCCGACGTCGAGAACACGCGCGTCTGGCGGCAGCCGCGCCGCCATCCACTCCGCCACCTTGTCGATGTCGACGAACGCCCGCCGATAGACTTCGCCGAAGACCGGAAAGACAGGGCCCAAGATCCGGCGCGCGATCTGGCCGGGCGGCATCATGACGGCGAGACGAGGGGCATCAGGGCTGGTTGTCAGACCGTTTATACGTGTGCGGATTCTTATAGACGCCCGGCAGCGCCTTCAGCACGCCCGTGCGCAGCGCATTGTCCGCCTGCATCACCAAGTCGTCGACCCCGCTTCGCTCGCCACGGAACGAGGTGGCGTGGAAATAGTCGCGCCGCTCCGGAGACACCTTCGAGAAATAGTAGTTGGAGACGCAGCAGCGGCGCCCGTCGTGGACGATCTCGTTGACCGAGTGCCAGGAGGAGCGGTTGGTCACCATCAGCACGAGGCGATTGAAGCGACTCGGGAAGGTCCGCGCGCCTTTCAGCGGACCGTCGTCCCAGAGCTGCAGCGAGCCGCCGTAGTCCGGGCGCCAGTCGGGAGTCACGTAGAACAGCAGGTTGAGCGCTCTGTAGCGCCGCCGGCCGCCGTCGTGGGAGTTGTCGAGATGCGGACGCAGGTAGCCGCCCTTGGTCATCAGGCTGATCCCGCCGGCGTAGAGCTCGGCGTCCGGCTCCAGCGCCTCGAGCCCGGTGATCTCGCCGACCATCGCCACCACTTCCGGCTCCTGGAAAGCGTAGACCGCTTCTTCGAGCAAGGGATCGTACCGATCCATCTGCGCGGCGATCAGCTTGTGCTCCTTGATCGAGCGCTTCAGCGTCATGCGGTCGGTTTCGGGGAAGCGATCGTAGATCTCGCGGACGAGCGCCTCGGGGAGCAGATCGTCGACCTGGGTCGAACCGATGCGGCCCGGCGCGGCGAACTCCGCCGTCATGCGGTCCTTCTCGCGGCGCAGCCGCTCGGCGATCAGCGCGCCCATCTCATGGCGGTCCATGCGTCAGGTCCTGCTGGATGGAGATCGCCAGTTTCCGCCTCGAAGCATTAACCGTCCCTTTGTCGGCGTGGCCAGCGCCATATCAATCGGCCGGCTGTATGGGCTGCGCGGCTCGCCGGAAGGTGACGAAGCGCATGAACAGGAAGCTGAAGCCGGTGGTGAAGACGAGGTTGATCGCGAAGGCGGGCGTGACCCTCAGGTGCAGCTCGCCGATCAGCACGCCGTAGCCGGCCCAGCCCACCAGCAGCTGCAGGACCGCGCCCAGCACGTAGAAACCGAAGTCGCGCTTCGATTGCGCCGCGCCGCGGATCTGGAAGGTGAAGCGCCGGTTGATCGCGAAGCCGACGCAGAGGCTCGCGGCCCAGGAAGCGGTCGCCGCGACGAGGTAGAAGACGCCGACCCGCATCAGCCCCGCCATGACGACATAGGCGATGGCGGTGGTCAGAAGGCCTGTCAGGCCGAAGCGGAGCAGCCGGTTCACGGCGCGTTCAGTACCCTGCCCGGTAGGCCGCGGCGATGATTTCGGCGAGTGGAGAGGGCCAGGCGCGACGAAACATGACGAGATCCTCGGTGCGCCGGGTGCCGTCTCGCAGCCGCCGAGCGGTCTCGGCCAGGTCGTTATGACGGCGACCGACGAGCGGGTAAGGCGCGCGCAGGAAGGTGTGTCCCGCCGCCTGCAGCCGCCACCAGGCGTCCCAGTCGAGATTGGAGACGAAGTCGACCGAGAAGGCGAAGTCGCCGAGGCGCGCAAGGTCGTAGGTCACCGACGAACAGGGGAGCGCGTTGCCGAGCGACAGGAACGCCCGCAGGCGAGCGCCGCGGAGCACATGCCGCGCGCCCAGCGTCAGGCCTTCGATGGCGTGCTTGGCGACGCTCACCTTCGAGCGTATCGGGCGCCCGGCGTCGTCGATCTCGACGTAGCTGGTGAAACAGAGCGCGCCGTCATGTGCGGCGAACTCGGCCAGCGTCCGTTCCAGAAAGTCCGGCGCGTAGGTGTCGTCCTGGTGGGCCAGGGTGACGAGGCGGGCGCCGCTGGCGCGCAGGCCGAAATTGAAGTCGCTCGCGATCGCCTCCCGCACCGGATTGACGATGACCTCGACGCCATGGGCGGCGGCGGCCTCCGCGATGGCGTCGTTCGGCGTCGACGTGGCGACGACCAGGCGGCTCTTGACGGTCTGCGCGGCGAGGCTGTCCAGACAGCCGGCCAGGAACGGCGACTCCCTATAAGCCAGCACGACGAACGCGTGGTCGCGGGCGAGATCCGCCGCGCTCGGGCGCCTGTCGTGGGGACTCGTCGCATCGGCGGACATGGGTGGCGTCTAGTCGGCCGGAAGCGGGCGCCGCGCAAGCGGCGGGGCTAGCGGATCGTTCGGCCGCATTTCAGTCGATCCATTTCCGCCCGGAGCGGAACGACGTCGGGGTTAGGTCGCAGGTGAAGGGTGAAGCCGCCGAGCTGCGCCAGCTTGTCGCCGTCGAATAAAGCGATCGAGTAGGCGCCGCAGAGATTGGCGACGTCGTCCTCGTCCAGCGGGGCGAGCGCGATCACCTTCGGCCTGTGCTCCAGCA
>DATJRL010000255.1:0-3542 GCA_035504785.1 Caulobacteraceae bacterium | reverse complement strand
AGGCGGAGGAGGATGGTGGAGGGGGCGCAAGGCCGGCTTCACCCAAACAGGTCGAGCTGAGCCGTCTCCTTCGGCGGGACCTTGAAGCGGGTGAGGTCGAGCTGGGTGCGCGGCGCGTCGAGGCCGTAGCGGCGCTTGGCGGCGGCGAAGCGGGCGCCGATGATCTCGGCGATCGGGCCGTCGCCCTTCATCCGCTCGCCCCATCGCATGTCGTAGTCGCGGCCGTGGCGCATCTGGCGCACCAGGCTCATCACCCGCGCCGCGCGGTCGGGCCGGGCGGCCTCCAGCCACTCGCGGAAGAGGTCCTTGATCTCCAGCGGCAGGCGCAGCACCACGTAGCCCGCCGCCGTTGCGCCCGCCTCGGCCGCGCGCGCTCCGGCCTCGGCGGAGCGTTCGAGCACGCCCTCGAGTTCATGGTCGTTAAGCCCCGGAATCACCGGCGCGAACATCACGGTCACCGGACACCCGGCCTCGGCCAGGCCCCGGATGGCGGCGAGCCGCTTCTCGGGCGTCGCCGCGCGCGGCTCCATGGCGCGGGCGAGCCTGCGGTCGAGCGTGGTGACCGAAACGGCGGCGCGGGCCAGGTGCATGGCGCCCATCGGCCCCAGGATGTCGGCGTCGCGCAGGATCAGCGCCGACTTGGTGATGATCGACAGCGGATGCGAGAAGCGCGACAGCGTCTCGAGCACCCCGCGTGTCACCCGGAGCCGCTTCTCCTGAGGCTGGTAGGGATCGGTGTTGCCGCCGATATGGATCACATGCGGGTCGTAGCCCTTGCGCGAAAGTTCGCTGGCCAGCAGCCGCCCGGCTTCGGGCTTGAAGAAGATGCGGCTCTCGAAATCCAGCCCGGGCGACAGTCCGACATAGGCGTGGCTCGGACGCGCGTAGCAGTAGATGCAGCCGTGCTCGCAACCGCGATAGGGATTGATGGAGCGGTCGAAGCCGACGTCGGGGCTGGAGTTCCGGGTGATGATCACCTTCGCCCGCTCGGGCGTCACCTCGGTCTTGAACTGTGGCGGCGCTTCGTCGAGCTCGGTCCATCCGTCGTCGAACTCCTCGCGCACCAGACTCTCGAACCGCCCGGTCGCGTTCGACTGCGCGCCGCGACCGCGAGGCATGGGCTGGCCATTGGGCGGGACCATCGGCATGCCGCCAGCATAGGGCGATGAATGGAACGAAACAAGAACTACGTCGAGGTGCGCGTCGCGACCTCGACGAACCGGCGAACCGCCGTCGACGTCTCGCCGCGCCGGACCGCGAGGTTGAGCTGGGCGTGGGGCGGCTCGCCGAGGAGCGGGCGGTATGCGACCCCATCGAGCCGCATGCGGGTCAGCGACGCGGGAACCAGCGAGACGCCGAGGCCGGCGGCCACCAGGCTGAGCGTCGCGATCATCTGCGGGGTCTCGTGGCCGACGTGAGGGCTGAAGCCCGCGCCGTGACAGGCGGCGATGATCGCGTCGTAGAGCCCCGCGCCCTCGGCCCGCGGGTAGGCGACGAAAGTCTCTCCGGCGAGCTCGGTCAGCGCGAGCGCCGGAGCCGTCGCGAGCGGATGGTCGGCGGGGAGGGCGGCGATCATGGGCTCGTCCGCCAGGCGGTGCAGGGCGACTCCTTCCGGTCGCGAGGCGGCGGTGCGGATCAACACGGCGTCCACGTCGCCGGCCTGCAGACGCGCGATGAGCACCGGGGTTCCGGCCTGATCGAAGCTCAGGGCGACTTGCGGCGCGGCGTCGCGCAGGGCTCGGATCGCGGCCGAGGTCGCCGGATGGAAGCAGGCCGAGCTGGTGAAGCCGATGCGGACGCGGCCTTCCTCGCCCCGCGCCGCCCGCCGCACCATCGCTTCGGCGTCGACGATCCGCGCGAGGATCGCCCGGGCTTCGACGAGCAGCGCCGCGCCGGCGTCGGTCAGCTCCACGCCGCGGGGCCGGCGCCGGAACAGCTGCGCCCCCAGTTCGCGCTCCAGCGTTTTGATCTGTTGGCTGAGCGGCGCCTGGGCCATGCCGAGCCGCTCGGAGGCCCGGGTGACGTGGCCCTCCTCGGCCACGGCGACGAAGTAGCGGAGACGACGCAGATCCATATCGATCTCATATGGATATCATCGTTGCCATATGATGGACACCAGGCTCTGGTGGGACTATTGCCGCCGTCATGACGACGGCTCCTACTTCCTTGGTGCTCGACCTGCTGGACTGGCTCGCGGCCGGGCCGAAGCCCTACGCCGAGGTGATGGACGCCTGGCGCACGAGCTGTCCGCGCCTCACCATCTGGGAGGACGCGGTGGATGCCGGCCTGGTCGTTCGCCGCGGCCTGGGAGCCGGCGTGGTCGTCGAACTCACCCCCAAAGGTCGCGAGCTGGTGCGCGTCCATGGCTGACTGGTCGCCCGCCACCTACCTGAAGTTCGAGGGCGAACGCACCCGCGCCGCCCGCGATCTCCTCGTCGGCGTACCTCTGTCGGACGCCCGCAAGGTGGTCGACGTCGGCTGCGGTCCGGGCAATTCCACCGAACTCCTGGTCGCCCGCTATCCGGACGCCGAGGTCGTCGGATTCGACAACTCCCCGGCGATGCTGGCCGAGGCGGCGAAGCGGCTGCCGGGCGTGCGCTTCGAAGCCGCGGACGCCGCGACCTGGCGGCCGGCGCCGGACGTGGACCTCGTCTACGCCAACGCCACTTATCAATGGATCCCGAACCACTTCGAAGTCCTGCCGAAGGTGCTCGCGGCGCTGGGACCTGGCGCGGTCCTGGCCGTACAGATGCCCGACAACATCGCCGAGCCTACGCACCGGCTGATGCGGGAGACCGCGGCCGCTCTCGGTTGGACCGAGCGCCTCGCGCCCGCCGGCCGCCAGCCCCTGCCGCCGCCGCGCGCCTACTACGACGCCCTGGCGCCCTTCGCCGCCCGCGTGGACGTCTGGCGCACCGCCTACCAGCACGTCCTCGCCGGCGCGACGGCCATCGTCGAGTTCATCCGAAGCACGGGCCTGCGTCCCTATCTCGAACCGCTCGCCGAGCCGGAACGCGAGGCGTTTCTCACCGACTTCACCGCCCGCATCGGCGCCGCCTATCCGCCGCTGGCCGACGGCCGGGTGCTGCTCCAGTTCCCGCGCCTATTCATCGTGGCGCAGCGCTAAGCCTTCTCCTCACCCGCGAAGCGGGGGAGGGGGACCACCCGGAGGGTCGTGGAGGGGGCGAGCGCCGGCGCCGAAACGCCCCCTCCATCATGCGGAGCCTGTCCTCGGGCCGACCTTCGGTCGGACCCGGGGGCATGCCACCTCCCCCGTTTCGCTTCGCTCCCGGGTGAGGAGTGAGTCAGCGCTCTATTCCCCCAGCGCCCGCACCCGCTAAAACGCCCCCCAACAGGGAGCGAAGAACCGATGTTGCCCGGCCTCATGCAGCAAACGCCGCTGCTGATCTCCTCCATCCTGCGCTACGCCGCCGCCGCCCACGCTTCGCGGGAGATCGTCTCGCGCCAGATCGACGAGCCGATGGTCCGCTACGACTACGCCGGCCTCGCCGCGCGCTCCGAGCAGGCGGCCAAGGCGCTGA
>DATJRL010000254.1:0-4366 GCA_035504785.1 Caulobacteraceae bacterium | reverse complement strand
CTGGTGGCGCTGCTGGACAATCTCGGCAAGGGCGCCTCGGGCGCGGCGGTGCAGAACCTCAACCTCGCCCTCGGGCTCGACGAGACGGCGGGCCTCTGATCCGCCGATGACGCTGCGCCGCGCCACCCTGGACGACATGGCGGCGCTGGCGCGGCTGCGCCGCCGCACGGTGGAGACGTCGCTGCCGTTCGTGCCGCACCTGCATACGCCGGAAGAGGACGCCTGGTGGTTCGCCGAGCGCCTCTACGCCGCCAATCAGGTGTGGCTCGCCGAGGCCGGGCAGGGGCCGGAGGCCTACATCGCCTTTCGCGCCGACTTCATCGAGCACCTGTTCGTGCGGCCCGAGAGCCAGGGCGCGGGACTGGGCCTGACGCTGCTGGACAAGGCCAGGGCCGACGCCGACGAACTCAGCCTGTGGACTTTCCAGCAGAACCTGCGCGCGCGCCGGTTCTACGAGCGCCACGGCTTCTTCGTCGTCACCGAGACCGACGGACGCGACAACGAGGAAAAGCTGCCGGACGTGCTCTATCGCTGGCGGCGCTATCCGACCACGACTTGAGCGCCGACCGAACGGCCACGATATTGGGGAACATGCAGATCGATCGCCGTCTCTTCCTGCTCTCCGCCACGGCGCTGGCCGCGTGCGGCGCCCAACAGCCCGCCGCCGAGGCGGCCGCCGGGCCCGACCCCTACGCCAGCTCGCCCTGGCGCAAGCTGACAGCCCAGGAGTGGCGCAAGCGCCTGCCCCAGGGTTCATTCAACGTGCTGCGCCAAGAAGCCACCGAGACGCCGTTCACCAGTCCGCTTCTGAACGAACATCGGCATGGGATCTTCGCCTGCCTCGGCTGCGGCCTGCCGCTGTTCAAATCGGAGTGGAAGTACGACTCCGGCACCGGCTGGCCGAGCTTCTGGACCGCGATCCCCGGCGCCGTCGGCAAGAGGGCCGACTACCAGCTGCTCGAAGAGCGCACCGAGTACCACTGCGCGCAGTGCCTCGGTCACCAGGGCCACGTGTTCGACGACGGCCCCAAACCCACCGGCCTGCGCTACTGCAACAACGGCGTCGCGCTGAAGTTCATCCCGACCTAGCTCGCCAGGCCGCGCCGGCGTAGGCTGCGAGTCTTCCCACAACTGAGTTTCGCGGCAAGGACGCTATGCGCCTGCGTCGCCGTCGATGCGTCTGCGTTCCACGGGCAAAGGAGGCAAGTTGAAACGCTACATCCTCACCGGCGCCCCCGGCGCCGGCAAGACCGTGCTGCTGCGCCGGCTTGAGTTGGCGGGCTACCCTGTTGTCGAGGAGGCGGCGACCGACCTCATCGCGCTGACGACCGCCCAGGGCGTGGAGCGGCACTGGGACGGCGCCAGCGCCATCGACGACCTCGTCGCCTTGCAGCGCGCCCGGCAGTTGCGCGCGGACTCCTGGAGCGACCCCGTCGTCGTGTTCGACCGTTCGCCCATCTGCACCTGGGCGCTGGTGGAGTTCCTCGGCCGAACGCCATCGCCAGGGCTCATCGCGGAGGTCGAGCGCCTGCAGGCCGAGCGGACTTACGAACGGCGAGTGCTCTTCTGCGACCTTCTCGGCTTCATCACGCCCACCGAGGCTCGCCGGATCACGCTGGAGGACTCGCGCCGCTTTGAGGCCGTCCACGCCGAGGTCTACGCCCGTTTCAGCTACGAACTCGTCCACCTGCCGCCCGCCGATGTGGAGACACGCTTCGCCACTGCCCGCGCGGTGCTTGCGGGCTGAAGCTGCCTAGTCCGGAAAGACCATCCGACGCAGCTCGGTCCGTTTGATCTTCGAGAGCCCGGCCTCCGTGCGTGGGAACTCGGGGAAGACCTCGATGCGGACGCGGTCGAAGATCTTGGACGGCCCGAGGCGGCGGAGCACGTCCTGCTTGTCGATGGGTCCTTGCGAGCGGATCGCCACCACCAACTCCTCGACGCCGTCTGGCGCCAGGCCGAGGAAGACGCAGAGCTCTTCGACGCCGAGGCCGCGCTGCAGATTCTCCTCGATCGGAGCGACGGCGAGCTTCTGGCCTTTGACATTCAACACGTCGTCGGCGCGGCCAAGGATACGCACGCGGCCGTCCTCACGGCGCATGGCGAGGTCGCCGCTGTAGAAGCATCCGTCACGGAACGCCTTCTCGGTCGCCTCGGGGTCATCGAGGTATTCGGTCGAGTCGGTGTCACCGAGCCGAAGGCGCAGAAACCCCTCGATGTTGGGGCCAACCATAACGCCGTCTTCGTCGACGACTTCAACACGGCCCTGCCGGTTCGGCTTTAGCCAGACCAGGTCGTCTGGCGTGTGGAACTCCGACGACATCGAGGACGAGCCAAGTTCCGTGGCCGAAAAGCCCACGGTGAATGACGTCGCAATCCGGGCGACGGCGCGCTGGGCGAGGCTGAGCGGCACCAGGCTGCCGCCGCAGCGTAGCCGCAATGTCGTGGACGGCCGCTGCGAGGGATCGGACGCGTCGATGATTGTCCGCAGGCCTTCGGGCAGGGTCTGGGCGTAGGTGGGCGAATGGCGGCGGAAGTTGGCGTAGCGCGCATCGGTCTGGTCGATGATCGTGGCGCCGCCGATCCGCCAGATCGCCGACACGGACTTGAAGCCGATGCCGGTCCAGAGGCCCAGGTCCATGGTGTGGATGAGAGTCTCCGGCGTGAACCCCGAGAGTTCGATTCGTTCCTGGTCACGGACACCCTGCCGGGCCGCTTCCACGAGCACCTTCTTGTACCGGCCGGTGGTCCCCGAAGTGTAGAGGATGTGATTGCCCAAGCGGGGCGGGTCGACAAAGCCGGCGGCGGCGTCCAGCCCTTCCGCGGTTCGCAGGACCGACGCCGAGACGACGATGTGGACCAGTCCCGCAAGCGCTGGGTCGTGCGGTGGCGGCGGCTCGTCGCCGGGCGTCAAGAGGCAGCTCAGGCCCTTGAGTCGCAACTCGCCGAGCCGGCTGACGTTGGTGATCATCACCGTGGTGAGGCCGAGCGATCGCGCCGCGAGGATCAAGACCCAAGCGGACCGGATGTTGCCGGTCAGGACCGCCGCGACGCCGTCAGTTGGCGCGTTCTGAGCGACCAGGCGTTGGCGTGTCGCTTCGACGGCGCGCGCCATCTCGGCGTAGGTGACCCTGGTGTCGTTGTAGATCACCGCGGTCTTGGCCGGCGTCTCTCGCGCCCACCGGTTGATGTACTGGACTGTCATGAAGCCCGCCCTCGACGACCGGCTGTCTGTGAACCACGCGCGGCGGCGCGTTTCCAGCCCCGGTTTGCACGGAAGTGGCGATGAAAGCGCCGGCTACGACTTCACCTTGACGTAGCTGCCCGGCGCATCCTCCAGCGGCTTCAACGGCCCATTGGCGGGGTCGCGGGCGGGGACCTGCTTGCCGGAGCGGGGCTTCAGCCAAGCCATCCAGTTCGGCCACCAGGAGCCGGGGTGCTCGGTTGCGCCCGCCATCCATTCCTCGACCGTCGGCGGCAGCTCGGGGTTGGTCCAGTGCTGGTACTTCTTGGCGTCGGGGTGGTTGATCACGCCGGCGATGTGCCCGGACCCGGCCATCATGAAGGTCGCCGGCCCGCCGAACAGCCGGGCGCCTTTGTAGACCGAGCGATAGGGCGCGATGTGGTCCTCCTTCGAGGATTGCACGTAGATCGGCGTCTTCACCTGGCCGAGATCAAGCTTCACGCCGTCCAGCACCAGCTCGCCCTTGGCCAGGGCGTTCGCGCCGTAGAACTGGCGCAGATAGAACAGGTGCAGCGCGCGCGGCATCCGGGTCTGGTCGGAGTTCCAGAACAGCAGGTCGAACGGCCGCGGCTCCTTGCCCATCAGGTAGTTGGACACGAAGAAGCTCCAGATCAGGTCGTTGGACCTGAGCGCATTGAAGGTGTCGGCCATGGTCTGGCCGGAGAGCACGCCGCCGCCCTCGTCCATCTTCTTTTCCAGCTCGCGCAGCCAGTCCTCGTTGGTGAAGAGCAGCAGGTCCCCCGCCTCGGTGAAGTCCTGCTGGGCGGCGAAGAAGGTGGCCGAGGCGATACGGTCGTCGCCCTGGGCGGCCATGTAGGCGAGGGCGCAGGAGAGCAGGGTGCCGCCGATGCAGTAGCCGACCGTGTTCACGCGCTTGACGCCGGTCTGCCGCATCACGGCGTCGCTCGCCGCGTAGATGCCTTCGTGCAGGTAGTCCTCGAAGGTCCTCTCGGCGAGCCTGGCGTCGGGGTTCACCCATGAGGTGACGAAGACCGTGATCCCCTGGCTCGTCAGCCAACGGATCATCGAGTTCTCGGGCCGCAGGTCGAGGATGTAGTATTTGTTGATCCAGGGCGGAAAGATCAGCAGTGGGGTCTCGCTGACCGTCTCGGTGGTCGGAGC
>DATJRL010000253.1:0-18412 GCA_035504785.1 Caulobacteraceae bacterium | reverse complement strand
GGGCGACGTCGAGGCCGCGCGCGGCGTAGGCGCGGGCGAACGCCTCGCCGAGACCGGCCGACGCGCCGGTGACGAGCGCCAGCCGGCGGGCGGCTTCAGCGGCCATGACCGGTCGGGACGGCGATCACGAAACAGCGCTGCGGCATGGCCGCAACTTGTGCGTCGTCAACGGATTGGTCAAATGTCCCCCGGCATCGTCGTTGATTGAGTCTGTACCAAGCTTCCCAGCGGGGGGAACCCCATGACCGTGGACGTATCCGTCGAGCTGATCCAGGCGACGGTCCAGGTCGAGCAGCCGCTCGCCGACGGCAAGCGCTCGGTCGGGACGGGCTTCCTGATCTCGGACCCGACGCCGGACGGCAAACCGCGCACCGTGCTCGTCACCGCCAACCATGTGTTCGCCAAAATGCCCGGGGCGGTAGCGACCATAGGCTTTCGGATCGAAAACGCCGACGGCTCCTGGCGCTACGATCCCGAGCCGCTGACCATCCGGGACGGGACGCACGAACTGTGGACGCGCAACCCGAACATGGACGTGGCGGTGATCGCCATCTCCGCGCCGCCGGCGTTCGCGAAGGCGGCCTTGCCGGAGAGCTGGCTGGCGGGGGACGACACCTTCAACAAGTACGGAGTCGAGCCCGGCGACGAGATGATGGCGCTCGGCTACCCGCAAGGGTTCTCGGCCAACGAGGCGGGATTTCCGATCCTGAAGGCCGGCCGCATCGCCTCGTTCCCGCTCAGCCCGGTGAGCGCGTTCCCCACCTTCCTGCTCGATCTGAACGTCTTCCCCGGCTACTCGGGCGGCCCGGTGTTCACCGAGCGCACGGCGCCTGCCGACGCCGAGCCGACGCCTTTCATCGCCGGGCTCATCACCCAGGAGATGGAGCTGGACAGCCAGAACCTCTCCATCGGCTTCGTCACCCACGCCAAGTTCATCCGCCAGACCCTGGACCTGCTCGATCACCCGGCGGCGGTCACGGCGCCCGCCACAGCCACGATCGCCATGCAGCCGACGCCGGGCATGCTCCCGGCCAGGGACGCGGCGTTCGCGCGTTGAACCGCGCGCCCTGGAACGGGCGTCGGCGCGGGGTCCGCCGTCGCTGGCCGACGCCCTGGGGCGGCGGATCGCGTGATTCCTCTCAGATGACGCCGATTTAACTCGCCCGCGGCTTGCCGGCCCTACGGTCAGGGTGTCAGGCTCCCCGCCGACGCGCCAAGGGAGGGACAAGACCGTGGCCGACGACGCTTCCAGCCTGTTCGACGCCGCACGGGCCGAGGCCTACGCGACCCCGCTCGACAAGATCGACGTGTCGGTCAACGAGCGGTTCGTGAACAACACCATCTGGCCGTTCTTCGAGCGCCTGCGCAAGGAAGACCCGGTGCACTACACCGCCGAGAGCGAATACGGCCCCTACTGGTCGGTCACCACCTTCGACGACATCGTCACCATCGAGACCAACCACGACGTCTTCTCGTCGGAAGGATCGATCTCGATCTTCGACCAGACCGGCGACGACTTCGTCACTCCGATGTTCATCGCGATGGACCCGCCCAAGCACGACCAGCAGCGCAAGGTGATCCAGCCGATCGTCTCGTCGGACAACCTGACCAACTTCGCGCCGCTGATCCGCTCGCGAGCCGCCAAGATTCTCGACGAACTTCCGATCGGAGAGCCGTTCGACTGGGTCGACCGCGTCTCGATCGAGCTCACCACCCAGATGCTGGCGACCCTGTTCGACTTCCCGTTCGAGGAGCGGCGCAAGCTGACTTACTGGTCGGATCTGGCCACCACCGACAACACGGACATGACCGAGGAGGAGGTGAAGGCCGAGATGATGGCCTGCGCCTTCTACTTCAAGAACCTGTGGGACCAGCGTGTGGACAAGCCGCCGGCCAACGACCTGATCTCCTTGCTGGCCCATGGCGAGGCGACCAAGGACATGCCGCTGATGGAGTTCCTCGGCAACATCATGCTCCTGATCGTCGGCGGCAACGACACCACCCGCAACTCGATCACCGGCGGCCTGCTGGCGCTGACCCAGCACCCCGATCAGGCCGCCCAGGTGCGCGCCAACCCGGCGCTGATCGAATCCATGGTGCCGGAGATCATCCGCTGGCAGACGCCGGTGGCGCACATGCGCCGCACCGCCAAGCGCGACTTTGAGATCGGCGGCAAGACCATCAAGGCGGGGGAAAAGGTGGTGATGTGGTACGTCTCGGGCAACCGCGACGAGACCGCGATCGACAACCCCGAAGCCTTCATCGTCGACCGCGAGCGCCCTCGCCACCACGTCTCCTTCGGCTTCGGCATCCACCGCTGCGTCGGGATGCGTCTGGCGGAGATGCAGCTGAAGATCGTCTGGGAAGAGATCCTCAAACGCTTCCCGACCATCGAGGTGCTCGAGGAACCCGTCCGCCTGAAGAGCTGCTTCCTGCGCGCCTATCGGAAGCTGATGGTACGGATTCCGGAACGGGTCTGAGCCCATAACCCGCTCCTCACCCGCGACAGCGGGGGAGGTGGCGCGCGGAGCGCGACGGAGGGGGCAAGTAATGCATGCCCCCTCCACCATGCTTCGCATGGTCCCCCTCCCCCGCTGGCGCGGGTGAGGAGTCGATGTTCAAACGATCTTCGAGCCTTCCTTGCCCCAGTACTTGTCGCGGATCAGGCGCTTGTAGAGCTTGCCGGTCTGGTGGCGGGGGAGTTCTTGCATGAAGTCGACCTTGCGCGGCGCCTTCACGTGGCTGAGGTTGGCCCGGGCGAAGGCGGAGATCTCCGCTGCGAGCTCGGGGCCGGCGTCGCTCCAGTCCGCGGGCTGGATCACCGCGATCACCTCTTCGCCCATCTCCTCGTGCGGCCCGCCGACCACGGCGACGTCGGCCACCCTGGGGTGGGTGATGAGGAGGTTCTCGATCTCCTGCGGGTAGATGTTCACGCCGCCGGAGATGATCATGAAGCTCTTGCGGTCGGTGAGGTAGAGGTAGCCCTCCTCGTCGACCCAGCCCACGTCGCCCAGCGTCGTCCAGCCGTGCCGGTTGCGGCTCTCGGCGGTCTTGGCCGGGTCGTTGTGGTACTCGAACTGGCCGCCGCCGGCGAAGTAGACGACGCCTTCCTGGCGCGGGCCGAGCGGCTCGCCGTCCTCGCCGCAGATCTTCAGCTCGGCCATGAGCGGTCGTCCGACCGAACCCTTGTGCGCCAGCCACTCCTGCGAGTTGATCGCGGTGAAGCCGTTGCCCTCGGTGCCGGCGTAGTACTCGCTGATGATGGGGCCCCACCACTCGATCATCTGCTGCTTGATCGGCGCGGGACACGGCGCGGCGGCGTGGAACACCTGGGTGAGCGAGGAGACGTCGTACTTGGCGCGCACCTCCGGCGGCAGCTTCAGCATGCGGACGAAGTGAGTCGGCACCCACTGAGCGGTGGTGACCTTGTAGTCCTGGATGGCCCTGAGCGCCGCTTCGGGGTCGAAGCGCTCCATCACCACCACCGTGCCGCCGAGCGCCTGCATGGCCATCGACCAGCCCAGGGGCGCGGCGTGGTAGAGCGGCGCGGGCGACAGGTAGATGCTGTCCGGCGTCCACTTGTAGAGCATCTGGCCCATCATCGCGAGCGGGTTGGGCGCATCGATCGGCCGCGGCCCGACCGTCGCCGTCGCGGACCGGACGCCCTTCGGCCGGCCCGTGGTGCCGGAGGAGTAAAGCATCGCGCCGCCGGCGCTCTCGTCGGCGATCGGCGTCGTCGGGAACTTGGACCGCGCGGCCTCGAAGCTCTCGTAGGGCGGGACCACGCCGTCGACCATGTAGGGCTTCACGCCGGGGATCAGCGGCGCCACCTGGGCCGCGACGTCGGCCACGCCCTTGCCGGCGATGAAGGCCTTCGCCTCGCAGTCCTTGACGATGTACTCGACCTCGCCGGCGGTCAGCTTGGACGAGATGGCGGTGAAGCGGGCGCCCGAGCGCTGCGCGGCCCAGAGCACCTCGTAGTAGCGCGGCGAGTTGTCGATGAAGAGCGCGATGGCGTCGCCCGCCTGAATGCCGAGCGAGCGGAACAGGTGCGCGCCCTGGTTCGAGCGCGCGTCGAGCTCGCCATAGGTCACGGTCTCGCCGCTGCCGGCCATGATGTAGGCCGGCTTGTTCGGGTTGGTCTTGGCATGGATCGAGGGATGCAAGCTGAAGTCTCCTACTGACGCCCTGTCGTGGCTAAGCCGCCAGCGCGCCGGCCGGCGCCTTGCCGAGGATCAGGTCGGCGGCCTTCTCGGCGATCATGATGGTGGGGGCGTTGGTGTTGCCCGAGCAGAGGCGGGGCATGATCGAGGCGTCGACGACGCGCAGGCCCTCCACGCCATTCACCCGCAGCTGCGGATCGACGACGGCGGCCGGGCCATGGCCCATCTGGCAGGTGCCGACCGGGTGATAGATGGTCGAGCCGGACATCCGCGCGAACGCCAGCAGCGCGTCGTCGCCTTGCATCTCCGCCCCCGGCAACAGCTCATGGTCGATCCACTTGGTCAGCGCGGGCTGGGCGGCGATCTTTCGGGCCCAGTTCAGCGACGCCACCGCCACCTGCTGGTCGATGGGATCGGAGAGGTAGTTGGGCTGGATTGCGGGATAGACCGATCCGTCGGGCGACTTGATGCGGATCCAGCCGCGGCTTTCGGGACGCAGCTGACAAGGCGCGATGGTGAGGCCCGGCTGCCCTTCCAGCTCCATCTTCTGCTCTTCCAGCAGCTTCTGCGTGTCCATGGTGGCGGGCAGGATATGGAACTGGATGTCGGGCCCCGCCAGCTCCGGCCGCGACTTGCAGAAGACGGCGATGTGGGCGGCGGACAGGGTCAGCAGGCCCCTGCGCTGGAAGATGTATTTCAGCGTTTCGCCCAGGAAGCGGGTCCCCTTGGTCAGCTCGTTGACCGAGACCGTCCCCGCTTTCAGGCGGAAGGTGGCGGTGATGACGTAGTGGTCCTGCAGGTTCTCGCCGACGCCGGCGAGGTCGGCGACGACCTCGATGCCGTGCGCCTTCAGCAGCGCCGCCGGGCCGACGCCGGAGAGCTGCAGCAGTTGCGGCGAGTTCACCGCGCCGCCGCAGAGGATCACTTCCGCCGATGCCCGCGCGGTCTTGGTCTCGCCGCCCTGTCGGTACTCGACGCCCACCGCCCGCTGGCCCTCGAAGAGCACGCGCGTGGTCAGCGCCCCGGTCTCGACCCGGAGGTTCGGCCGGTCCATCACCGGGTGCAGGTAGGCGACGGCGGCCGAGCAGCGCTGCCCGTTCTTCACGGTCAGCTGGTAGTAGCTGACCCCCTCCTGTTCGGCGCCGTTGACGTCGGGATTGCGGGGCAGGCCGGCCTCGACGCAGGCCTCGATGACGTCGTCCGACACCGGATGCGTCTGGGTGACGTCGGAGACGTTGAGCGGCCCGCCGACCGCGTGCCAGTCGGCGACGCCGGTGCGTTCCTGGTTCTCGGCGCGCAGGAAGTAGGGCCGCACGTCATCCCAGCCCCAGCCCTCGCAACCGAGCTGGCGCCAGCCGTCGTAGTCCGCGTGCTGGCCGCGGATGTAGAGAAGGCCGTTGATCGACGACGAACCGCCCAGCACCTTGCCGCGCGGCCAGACATGGCTGCGCCCGCCCGTGCCCGGGTCAGGTTCGGTAGGATAGAGCCAGTTGACCTTCGGATCCTTCAGCGTCTGCGAATAGCCGACCGGGACGTGGATCATCAGGTTGGAGAGGAACTGGCCGGGGTTCTTGGTCGGCCGGTCGTCGCCGCCGGCTTCCAGCAGCAGCACCTTGGCCTTGCCGTCGGCCGTGAGCCGGTTGGCTAGGACGCACCCCGCCGACCCCGCGCCGACGATGATGTAATCGGCCTGGATTGGCTCGGCCATGACGTCTCCCACCCATGACTTATCGTTGTTCATCGACTTATGGCGCGGCCCGCGCGGCGGCGTAAAGGCCCCGCCTTGACTCTCGCGGCGTCAAAGCCACGCGATGCGCGCCAGATCGCCGCCAAGAGAGCCCGAGAGGAGCCGTCGCATGGCCTACCCCAGCTTCGAGACCATTTTGCTGGACGCCGAGGATGGGGTCGCGACCCTCACGCTCAACCGTCCCGACAGGCTGAACGCCTTCACCGGCCAGATGATGGTCGACATGATCAGGGCCTTCGACATCACCGACGCCGACGACGATGTGCGGGCGGTGATTGTGACGGGGGCTGGGCGCGGCTTTTGCGCCGGCGCGGATCTCTCGGGCGGCGGCTCGACCTTCGACCGATCCGGACCGCAGGATGCGACGCGCGAGGAAGGCCGTGTGGGCGATGTGCTGCGCGACGGCGGCGGACGGCTCACCTTGCGGATCTTCGACAGCCTGAAGCCGGTGATCAGCGCCTGCAATGGGCCGGCGGTGGGCGTCGGCGTGACGATGCAGCTGGCCATGGACATCCGCCTCGCCTCGACCGAGGCCCGCTACGGCTTCGTGTTCGCGCGGCGCGGGCTGAATCCGGAAGCCGCTTCGTCGTGGTTCCTGCCCCACCTGGTCGGGGTCCAGACGGCGCTGGAGTGGTGCTACACCGGCCGCGTTTTCCCGGCGTCGGAGGCCAAGGAACGCGGCCTGGTCCGCTCCGTCCATGCCCCGGACGCGCTGTTGCCGGCGGCGCGGGCGCTGGCCCGCGAGATCGCCGACAACACCGCCCCGGTCTCGATCGCCATCACCCGCCAGTTGATCTGGCGCATGGCCGGCGCCGCCCACCCGATGGACGCCCACATGGCCGACAGCCGTGGCATCCAATATCGCGGGGCGATGCAGGACGTGCGCGAGGGCGTGAACTCCTTCCTCGAAAAGCGGCCGGCGAAGTTCCCCGACAAGGTCTCGACGGACCTGCCCGACATCTGGCCCCAGTGGAGCGCGCCGACGTTCCGCTAGCGGCCCCCGCCAGAGTGCGGCGGCTAACGACCGGTTAAGACCGCTCTGGCCATAGTCGGCGCCCCGACCGGACGCGCCGATTCCATGAGCGAAACCCTGTCTCTCGACGAGGCCGCGCCCAGCGAGACCGAGCGACCGAAGCACCGCGCCCGCCTGGCGCTGCTGAAACGCCTCGCGGACGTGGTCAGCCTTCCTTCCAGCCGGGTGAACGCCTTCGAGCGCGCGGTGACCGCCGACCTGCTGGTGGAGATCCTGCGCGACGCCGAGCCCGACGAGCGGGCGCGGATCGCGCGGCGCGTCGCCAACCTGATCGAGATCCCGACCTCGCTGGTGCGGCTGCTGCTGCGCGACCAGATCGACGTCGCCCAGCCGCTGCTCGCGGATGCGACGCTGAACGACGTGGACCTGCTGGACTGTGTGCGCCACGCCACCACCGCGCACCGGCGGCTCATCGCCCAGCGGCGCGTGGTCGCCGAGACGGTGGTCGAGGCCCTGGTCGAGATCGGCGAGACGCCGGTGATGGAAGCGCTGATGCGCAACAACCAAGCGCGGCTTTCGACCGGCGCGGTCGAGGGCCTGGTCGGGATGACCCAAACTCAGCCGCACCTCGCGCCGATGCTGCTGCGGCGGCCGGAGGTTCGCCCGAGCCACGCCTACGTCCTCTTCTGGTGGGCGGACGCCGAAGCGCGGCGGCTGATCCTGCAGCGGTTCGCGGTGTCGCGCGAAGTCCTGCAGGAAGCCGCCAGCGACGTCTTTCCGATGGCGTCCGCCGAAGGCTGGCAGGACGACCTCACGCGCAAGGCGCTGCAGTTCATCGAGCGGCGTCAGCGCAACCGCGCCGCGATCGAAAAAAGTCCCTACAACAGCCTCGACGACGCCGTCGCCGCGGCCGAGCGCGGGATGACCCGCGAGCTGGCCGAGGAGATCTCCTACCTGTCCGGGCTGAAGCCGATGACGGGCGCCAAGATCATGTCCGACCCCGGCGGCGAGGCCCTGGCGGTGCTCTGCAAGGCGACCGGACTGCCGCGGACGGCGCTGCGCCAGTTGTGGCGCGCGCTCCGGCGGCCCGAGACGACCGACGACGGGGACCTGGCGCCCGGACTTTCGCGGGCGGTGATGATCTACGACATGGTCGCCGTCGATCGCGCCCAGACTGTCTTGCGCTATTGGAACTGGTCGCTCTCTTCAGCCATGACGCCGACGCTGGTAAAGGCTATCCGGGAAGAGGACGACTCCGAGCTGGATGAATTCTCGACGCCGCAGCGTACTGCAATGTTGGCTTTCAGGACCGACCTGGGCGCCTGAGCGAAAGCGAGAGGCCGGCGGGCCGGAGTTGCGCGTCAGTCAGCTAGAGCGCTGGGCGCCACGGCACTCTTAGAGTCATCTTCGCACAGGAATCTGTATTGAAGAGCGCAAAGCGGTCTTGTGACTTCGGTTTGGCTTCTATAAGACGCCGAGACCTGATCTCAGGAATCGTATTCAGTTCCTATAATCGCGGCAGGATGGAACCAAGCCCTATGGATGAAAAATCAGAAGTCATCGAGATGACCGCCGACATCGTGTCGGCGTATGTCGGCAATAACACAATTGCCACTGGCGACCTTCCGGCCCTGATTCAAAGCGTGCACCGCGCCCTTTCGAATATCACCGGCGGCGCCGAGCCCGTAGAGGCGGCTCCGAAGGAGCCCGCGGTGCCGATTCGCCGGTCGATCACCCCCGATTATCTGATCTGCCTGGAGGACGGGCGGAAGTTCAAGTCGCTGAAGCGGCATCTTCGGACAAAGTACAACATGAGCCCGGAAGACTACCGGGCGAAATGGAACCTGGCGAAAGACTACCCGATGGTTGCGCCCAATTATGCGCGCGCCCGTTCGGAGCTCGCCAAGCAAATGGGCCTCGGTCAGGGCGGGCGTCAGGCCTCGCGCAAGCGCCGCTAGACGCGCCGTCGACCCCAACGAATTCGAGCGCCCGCTGTCCCTGCGACGGCGGGCGCTTTTGCGCCACGCCGACGCCATCGTGGCGACATCCTGACTCACCCCAGAAATCTTTGGTTCGGCGCGCTTTTTGCGCTTCCAGCGATTCGGCGAATAGGCGATAGTGAATCGCTGAGATTCCAAGGGGTTGTTAACGAATCCGCAGATGAACACGCAACTCGGCGCGCCGACGGCGGCCCTGCGGGCCCATGAGGAGCTGTTCGCCTATTGGGCGGGACTGCGCCGCCCAGGCGCGCTGCCTTGCCGGGCGGATCTCGACCCCGCGGCGATCAAGCGCCACCTCCCCGCCCTCAGCCTCACCAAGGTCGTCGCCGGCGACTGGTCGGGCCGTCCGCGCGACTACCGGATGCGGCTCGCGGGCACGGCGCTCTGGAGCGTCTATGGCGGCGAGATCACCGGTCGGCGGCTCGGCGACATCTACGCAGCCTCCGCGGCTGAGTATTGGCGTGGAGAACTGGACAAGGTGGTGGAGGAGCGGCGGCCGCGGGTCGGCCATCACAGCATGGCCTGGCGCGGCGCCTCGCACATGAACCTGCTCTGGCTACGCCTGCCGCTCGCGACCAATGGCCGCGATGTCGATCTGATCCTCGGTTACGACGTCGTCCTGGCGCCGTTCGGCGAGTCCGTGTCGGGCATCCGCGCCGCTTAGGCCCCTTGGGGTTGGACGCTTCCGTTTGATTTCAACGCGATCTAAGCCACGGGCGCCGCCCGGTCCGCCGCGTCGCGACGGATGCGATCGGCCATTGCCGCCAAGCCGTTCGACCTCTGCGCCGACAGCGCGCCCGTCAGCCCGAGTCGGGCGAACGCGGCCTTGGCGTCGAAGGTGAGGATCTCCGCCGGCTCGCGGCCGGAGAACAGCCGCAGCAGGATCGCGATCAGCCCGCGCACGATGTGGGCGTCGGAATCGCCGCGAAAGCCGAGGGTCCCGTTGGTCCGGGGTTCCGTGACCAGCCAGACCTGACTGGCGCAGCCGCGCACCTTGTTGGCGTCCGAGCGCTCGGCGGTCGTGAGCGGCTCGAGCGTGCGCCCGAGGTCGATGACGTGCCGGTAGCGCTCTTCCCAATCGCCCAGCAGCTCGAATTCGTCGGCGAGCTCGGTCAGGGTGGCTTCGATGCTCAACGCGCGGGGTCCTTGCCGGAGAGAGCCGGATGTATGTCCCGCCGCCCTGCGCCGCAACGTTGGCCCATTATGCGGCGGGCAGGATCACCTCCGCGCGCAGGCCCGAGCCGGGCTCGTTGACCAGCCGCAGCGCGCCGCCCATCGCGCGGCACAGCAGCACCACGATGGGAAGGCCGAGACCGAAGCCTTCGGTCGACCGCGTGAGCGCGTTCTGGCCTTGCTCGAATGGCTGCAGCAGGCGCGGAAGCTCCGCCGGTTCGATCCCCTCGCCATCGTCCTCGATCTGGATCCGCACACGGCCGAGGAGCCGGTGGGCCCTGATCCGCACTTCGCCATGCTCCGGCGAGAAGGTGACGCCGTTCTGGATCAGGTTGCCGAGAACGGTGCGCAAGCCGCGGGGGTCGGCCGTCACCGCCGGCAAGCGACCCTGCCCTTCGACCACAACCCGAACACCGCGGGCCGAGATGTCGTCGCGGAGGCCCTCCAGGACGTCGTCCAGGGCGTGATCGAGACTCTCCGGCAGCGGCGAGAGGTCGGTGGCGACGCCGTCGAGCCGTGCGATCTCGAGCACCTGATTGACCAGCCGCAGCAGCTTCAAGCCGCTGAGCCGGACATGCTCGGCGTACTCCTTGTACTGAGGCGCGCCGAGGGGGCCGCAGAGTTCCTTGGAGATGATCTCCGAGAAGCCGATGATCGAATTAAGCGGCGTCCGCAGCTCGTGGCTCACCATCCGCAGAAAGGATCGCTTCTGCGCCTCGGAGTCCGCATGGCGGCTGGGGGCGAGAATTGGAGACTCGTGTCCAGGGCCGTTCGAAAAGCTGAACCCCGTCTGGGGCATGGCGCACGCCGCCTCACATTGTCCGTAATTCGGCCGCGACCTTTGCCGTGGTCCGCTTACGATTCCGTTTCCGTCCGCGGAGACGGGGGTGGGTCGCCTTGCGATTGAGACGGCTCGCTGCGCGATGGCGCGCTCGATAGACTAGAGCACACGAGTCGAGACGAAAGGGTGGCGGCGGCCCATGGCGGCTGGCGGCGACATCATCCGGCGCAATGCGCGCAACGGCGCGAACTGGCATCTTGCGTGGGCGGTGACGCTGGGTCTGGCGGCGTTCGCGTGGCCGTTCTTCAACGACGCGCCGATGTCGGCGGCGCTGGCGGCCGCCGCCGCGCCGGGGCTGGTCGGGCAACTGCCGCGGCTAGGCTCGAACGGCTTCACGAGGCTGCTGGTCGCCCTGAGCTGGCCGATCGGCGTCGGCGCGGCGATCGCACTCACCGGCGGCGCCTCCGGCCCGCTGATCGCGTTGGTGCTGGCCCCGGCGAGCGCCATGGCGGCGATGGACGGACGCCGGCTGCTGGCGCTCGGCGTGGCGCTGACGCTGGCGACGGCCGCCGGCGTCGCGTTGGCGACCACGGCGGGGCTGATCGAGCCGCGGCCGAGCGTCGGCCCCTGGCTGCCGCTTGGCGCGGTGAGCCTCTGCGCCGTGGGCCTGGCCGCGGCGCTGCAGCTCAATCGGGCGGGATCGCAGGAGCGCGAGGCGGAGCAGACCCGCGAAGTCGAGCGGCTGCGGTCGATGCTGGAGACGGGTCCGCTGCTGCTGCTCCGCGTCGATCCGGAGGGGGTGGTGCGCGAAGTCTTTGCCGGCGCCCCCGACGATTGGGACGGCAAACTGCTCGGCCAGAATTTCGCGACCCTCGCCGGCGAAACTCATCGATGGGCCGCCGAGGCGGCGCTGGCCATCGCCCGCGCCTCAGGCTCGGCCAACGTCGGCTTCGCGCCGCCGTTGGCGCCGGACCGGTTTCTGGCGGTGGAGCTGCGCGGCCTGCCGGACGGCGGCGTCGCCGCGCTGGTGCGCGACGCGAGCCGGGAGCGGGCCTACGAGGCCTGGCTGGAGCAGGCCGCTTCCGACGCCCACAACGTGGCGCTCGCCAAGTCGCGCTTCCTGGCCAACATGAGCCATGAGCTGCGCACGCCGCTCAACGCGATCATCGGCTTCTCCGACATCATGCGCTCGAAGATGTTCGGACCGCTCGCCGAGCGCTACGCGGAGTATGCGGCGCTGATCCACGAGTCGGGCGGGCACCTGCTGGACCTGATCAACGACGTGCTCGACATGTCGAAGATCGAGGCCGAGCGCTTCCAGCTGAGCCTGGAGCCATTCGACGCCCGCGAGGCGGTGGCGGCGGCGCTGCGGCTGACGCGGGTGCAGGCCGATACGGCGCGGATCTCGCTGCGCGGCGCGCTGCCGCCGGAGCCGATCGAGGTCAACGCCGACCGCCGGGCGATCAAGCAGATCGTGCTGAACCTGGTGTCCAACGCGCTGAAGTTCACGCCGGCGGGCGGCGAGGTGAATGTGCTGGCGCGCATCAAGGGCCGGGACCTGGAGATCATCGTCGCCGACACCGGCGTCGGCATCGCGCCCGCCGACCTGGAGCGGCTCGGCCGGCCCTACGAGCAGGCCGGCGATGCGACGCAGCGGGCGATGGGCACGGGCCTCGGCCTCTCGCTGGTGCGGGCCTTCGCCGAGCTGCACGGCGGGACCATGACCATCAAGAGCATTCTCGGCGAGGGCACCGCGGTGAGCGTTCGGCTGCCGGTGGTCGACTTCGAGGCGATGAAGACCCCTGCCCCGCCCCCGGTTCGCCCGCTCGCCGCGGTCGCCGGGCGCGGCGACAATGTGGTCGCCTTCAAGCCTCAGCGCTGAGCGATGCGCTCGAAGGCCTGCGCGGCTGCGAAGTCGCCGACCTCGATATAGGCCGTGCGCACGTCCTCGCCGCCACTGTCGCCGGCGAACAGGAACTCGACGGCGACCGCCTCGCGGGGGTCGAGGTCGGCCAGCGCCGCCTTGGCGGCGTCGGGGAAGCGGAAGGCCCAGGCGTCGGTCATCTCCTTGGCCGCCAGGTCCGACCCCGCCGGGCTCATGGCTTCGGCGGCGAAGGTGCGGGTCGAGGCGCGAGGCGGCAGTCGGGCGTC
This sequence comes from Caulobacteraceae bacterium, assembly GCA_035504785.1. Lineage (GTDB taxonomy): Bacteria > Pseudomonadota > Alphaproteobacteria > Caulobacterales > Caulobacteraceae > Acaudatibacter. The sequence continues at coordinate 5,424 of DATJRL010000253.1, read as the reverse complement.
GATGGGCAGGTGGCCCGCCAGATCGGACTGGCGCCAGTCGAGGAAGGGCCCCTCGGTGACCGACGTGTCGCGCAGGACGAGGCGAGCGGCGTAGGGCGTGGCGCAGTCGGCGAAGCTGGCCACCGCCATCAGCGGCCGATCGGACCCGCGTCCCGCGACGCCGAACACCAGCTCGTCCCAGCCGAAACGGACCCGCTGCGAGACGCGCCACTCCAGGCGCGTTCCAGCCGGCGAGCGCTCGGCGCTCCAGCCCGCGAACTCGCCCGGGAAGTCCATGTGCTCGAGCCTGGCGTAGCCCACGAACGCCGCCCGCACCTGCCGAGCCGCCGCGGCGATGGTCGGGGAGCGGCAGCCGGCCGTCAGAGCGTCGGCGCCGGCGCGCGCCTGCAGGTCGGCGAGTTCGGCCTTCCCGGCGCCGGAGCGGAGCGCCGCGCTGCGGGCCTGGATCGCCGAGGCGGCCAGCGCCTGGCCGATGTCCGACGCGAAGAGCCGGCAATCTTTGTCGGCGGCGAGCATCAGCGAACGCTGGTAATAGAGGTCGAGCGCGGGCGCGGCGATGGCCGGAACGGCGAAGCCGAGGGCCAGCGCCGCCGCCAGGACTTGCGCGCGTCCGCCCCGCGTTCCCATCTTGCCCCCGACGCCCGAAACGAACGAGAGCTAGGGCGGTTTGCTTGCGCTTTGGTTAGCGCGCCCCTCGGCCGGGAAGGGACCCCTTGCGCCTCGACACCGACATCTGGGTCTACGCCCTGATCCGCCGCGCCCACCTGGGCGGCGCCTTCGCCGTGGTGGCGCGCAAGGGCGACGCGCGCGGCGGCGCGGTGCTGGTCAAGCTGGTCAACCGGCGAAGCGGCGAGGCGCGCCTGTTGGCCGAGGCGACGCGGGGCGACGGCGAGACGGTGTGGATGCAGCCGATCCCTTCCACCGACGAAGCCGAAATCGACCGCTATATCGAGCGCAGCGCCCGCATCGACCCCGACCTCTGGGTGGTGGAGATCGACGACCCGGAGGGCCGCCACTTCCTGGTCGAGCCGATCGACCCGCGTTAACCCGGTTTCTCAATCGGCGGGAAAGCGCGCCCTGTCATCCTGGGGCGGCTCCTCAACCCCACGGATGGCGGCCGATGCTCTTCCTGCTGAACGATCAGGTGCTGAAGCTGGAGCGGGCGAAGCTGCCGCCGCCGATGGAGGCGGCGCGGTTTCGCCGACTGACCTTCGATTTCATCCGCGACCTCGGGCGCGAGCTCTTCGCCGAGCAGCCATTGCTGGCGCGCTTTGCGCCGGGGCGGGCGGAGCGGCTGGCGGCCTTGATCGCGGCCAAGGCGCCCCGGATCAACGCCGCGCAGTTCGTCGCGCCCGGCTACGGCTGTCCGCCGGCGATGGTCGCCGCCCGGTTCGCCGAGATCAGCTTCGAGAACATGATCTGGCTGTACCAACACCAGCAGGCCGGCCTGTTGACCAAGGTGGTCGCCGATCGCCAGGTCTGGCGCCGCCTCGCGGCCTGACTCGGAGCCGTTCTCGCCTTCTCAACGTCCTGCAAACCGATAGATTGCCCGCCAGTTGTGCGGGAGGGTTCCATGAGTGCGGATCGGCGTTCAGTGCTCGTCGGGGGGGCGGCGCTGGCGGGCGCCGGCATCGCCAGTGGGGGGATCGCCAGTGCGGCGATCGCCAGGGGGGGGATCGCCGGCCGGGCCTTCGCGCTCACCCTGCCCTGCGGCGAGGCGCCGGTGGCGCAGACGACCTACGGCGACGTACGCGGCGAGACCCAGGACGGGATCAACGTCTTCCGCGGTATCCCTTATGGCGCGCCCACTGGCGGCGACGCCCGCTTCCAGCCGCCGCAGCCGCCGAAGTCGTGGGGCGGGGTGCGCGAGGCGACCAAGTTCGGCGACCAGTGCCCGCAAAACGCGCCGCCGCCGACCCCGGCCTGGGCGAGCTGGGCCGTCTCCACCGGCGAAAGCGAAGACTGCCTGGTGCTCAACGTGTGGACGCCAGGCCTCGCCGACGGGAAGAAGCGGCCGGTGATGGTCTGGCTGCACGGCGGCGGCTATTCGGTCTTCAACGGCTCGGCCCCGGTCTACGACGGGACCCGGCTCTGCCAGCGCGGCGACGTGGTGGTGGTGACGCTCAACCACCGCCTGAATCTCTTCGGCTACCTCTATCTCGCCGACCTCGCCGGCGACCGCTTCGCCGACTCCGGCAACATCGGCCAGCTCGACATCGTCGCGGCGCTGCAGTGGGTGCGGGACAACATCGCGGCCTTCGGCGGCGATCCCGGCCGGGTGATGATCTTCGGCGAGAGCGGAGGCGGCGGGAAGGTCTCGACCCTGATGGCGATGCCGGCGGCCAAGGGGCTGTTCCACCGCGCCGCGATCGAGAGCGGCCCGGGTCTGACCGGCATCAAGCCGGACGAGGCCACCGAGACGGCGCGCGCCGTCTGCCGGGCGATGGGGGTTTCCGAGCATGACGCCGGCGCGCTCGTCCACGCGCCGGTCGATCGGCTGCTGGACGCCCTGAAGACCGTCACCAGCGGCATGCCGCGGGGCTTCGGCCCGGTGGTGGACGGCCGCAGCCTGCCGCGTGACCCGTTCACCCCCGACGCCCCCGGCGTCTCGGCCGACGTGCCGGTGATCGTCGGCTACAACGCCACCGAGACCACCGTGCTGTTCCCGCCGGCCGGAGCGTTCGACCTCGACTGGGCCGGATTGAAGACCGATCTGGTCGCCCGCGCCCAGGGCGCCGACGTCGACAAGCTGATCGCCGATTTCCGCCGCCTGCGCCCAGGCGCCAGCCCCAGCGACCTCTACTTCATCATCACCACCGAGGCCTCGATGGGCGCCGGCTCGCGCACCCTGGCCGAGCGCAAGTCGGCGCAGGGCGCGGCGCCCGCCTACCTCTACCGGCTGGACCTGGAGACGCCGGTGCAGCGCCTTCGCTCGCCGCATTCGCTGGACCTGCCGCTGGTGTTCGACAATGTCGCGAAGTCCGCCTCGCTGCTCGGCGCCTCCGCCCCCGAGGCGCAGAAGGCAGCCGACCAGATGAGCGCCGCCTGGATCGCCTTCGCCCACACCGGCAGCCCCAACGCCACGGGCCTCGCCTCCTGGCCGCGCTACGACACCCGCTCGCGCTCGACCATGCTGTTCAATGTGGTGAGCCGCGCGGTCAACGACCCCAACTCGGACGAACGGCAGATCATCGCCGCGCTGCCGTCAGGGCGCGGCGCCTAGCCGACTCGCGCGATCCCGCAACGCACGTCGAGGCGCTACTGTACAATTGACAAACGACCGAAGCTTGGCCCTAGGCTCATGGCGCTCGCGATGACAGGAGCGCCCGATGCCCCGATTTCAAACGCTTGTCGGGCATTTGAACGACGCATTCAGCGCCGGAAAGATCGCCAATCTCGCCAATAGCAAGGCAAGATTTGCACCCGGGCAGCCCCTCGCCGAGGCGCTTGCCGGTCTCGCGGCCGATCCGACGACGCCACTCTATCGAGCGTTCAGAGACTACCTTCTGAGGATGCCGGGCGTGCATTCGGAGACGCTCCGTTCCGCGATCTCCTACGCACTGAACACCGAGCCGCCGACGATCATCACCTTCGCTTGGGCTCCAAGTTACGACTGGGAGGTGACCTACTGGGAGGCGCCGAACACCAAGGAGACGCTCGGCGGCATCACCGTGCTCTTCAAGAGCCGCTACCCGGACGACAAACACCCGCTATCTCGCAGGCAGAGCCGCCGCTAACCGGAAGCCCTCACGCAGACCGTCGCTCAGCGACCGATGGGCGTAGGGCGCGGCGAGCGGCTGTTGTCTCGATGGCCGCGCGCCGCGTACACGCGCAAAGGCTTGCGCCGCCTCTTCGGCCCGCTGCTGGCGCGCCAGGCTGGCGGCAAGGACCGCCGAGCCGGCGCCGCTGATCCGACTGGCCGCCCTGGAGTTCTCGACGGCCTCCGCATAGGCGCCTACGTGGTAGTGCGCGAGCGCCAAAGTCTCCAGGATCGGCCCCAACTGTGGGTCGTAGGGGCTCAAACGCAGAGTTCTCTCGATCGGCACAATGGCTTCGGCGGGACGTCCGGAGAATATCAGCACCTGACCCAGGCGGTAGTGAGCGTAGGCGAGATTGGGGTTGAGCGTGACCGCCCGCGTCGCTTCGTCGAGCGCCGCGTCGTGCTCGCCCAGATAGAGCGATGCGCCCGCGGCGGCGAAGTAGCCGTAGGAGTCGTGCGGGTCGAGCTCCACGGCTCTCCGGGCCGCTCTGCGGGCGGCTTTCAGCGCCCTGATCGGATCGCTCGTCGACCCGAAGACGGCCCTGCCGTACAACGCCCTTGCAACGCCGGCGTGCGCGAGGGCCAGGCCCGGATCGCGCTCGATGGCTTCTCGGAACAAGGCGAGGGCCGCGGCATCGGACTTCTCCGAAAAGCTGTTGAGGTTCCACATGCCCTTGTAGAAGCAATCCAGCGCCGTGAAGTCGGCCAGCGACGTGCGTGCGACGCGCGCGCCCTCGATCTCAACGATCGCTGGCTCGATCGCCGCGGCAACCTGGGCTGTGATCTCGTCCTGCAGGGCGAGCAGGTCGACCGGTTCGCGATCGAACCTGTCCGCCCAGATGTGCGAACCTGACGCCGCATCGATCAACTGGGCAGTCACGCGAACCTTGTTCGCGGTCATTCGCACGCTGCCGTCCAGGATGTATCGGACGCCCAGCTCCTCACCGACCCGCACGACGTCGACACTCCGATCCCTGTAGGAAAAGCTGGAGTGGCGGGCGATGACGAGGAACCAGCGCCAGCGCGAGAGCGCCGTGACGATGTCTTCGGTGACGCCGTCGGCGAAATATTCCTGCCGGGCTTCGTCGCTCAGATTCTTGAAGGGCAGGACGGCGATCGACGGCTTGCCCGGCAACGGCAGCGAAGGTCGGCTGCCCGGGCTGGCGATCGAATTTGGATCTGCCTCCACCAGGGCGCGACGCGCGGGCGCCGCACTGGCTCGCTGGATGAGATCGTCGAGGCTGGAAATGACCGTGCGCCATTCGTGGCTGTCGCTGCCCACCGACCAGCCAGAGAGATTCGCACAGTGGATCTGATCGAAAGGCATCGGGAGTGGCGAGTTGTCGATGGTCGCCTGAACGAGCTTGTCATCAATTCGCGCCCGGTCGGCTTCTGAACGAACCCATTGAGATCGGGCCGCCGGCGCCGACCAGATCACCAGCACGGCCTTCGCCATGCGCAGGCGTTCCTCAATCACCTCGGAAAAGGGCCGGTTGGCCGGCAGCGCGTCGTCGCGCCAGACTTGGAACCCGACGCTCTTGAGCGCCTGCTCGATCACGCGCGCCTGCTTCAGGTTGGAACGCGCATAGGAAATGAAGACTTCGGACATTCCGGCCCGTCCCTCGTCCCGGCGCGCCGAGCGTTGGTCCAACCATATCATGACA
>DATJRL010000252.1:0-10708 GCA_035504785.1 Caulobacteraceae bacterium | reverse complement strand
GATGTCGACCGGCTTGCGGCGCATGAGCAGCGTGTCGCCGATCCCAAACTCTACGGCCCGCCGCTCGACCGCGATGCCTGCGCCCGCGAGATCGCACACAACGCTCTCTATTTCGTCGAGAAGGATGGCTCGCTCGCCGCCACGGCCGCATGGAAGCTTCGCGACGATGGCAGCGCCTACCTCTGCAACATTGCTGTCGATCCGGACTTCCGCCGCCGTGGCATCGCTCGCGCGGCCACGCTCTTTCTGCTGGAAGAGGCCAAGGGCTGCGCGCGGATCGATCTAGTCACGCATCCGGAAAACGCAGCGGCGATCGCACTTTATCACTCCCTCGGATTTGCCATCCAGAGCCACGAAGAAGACTACTTTGGCGACGGCGAGCCGCGAGTGGTGATGCTTAGGCCTTTGGTCAAGTCTGTGATTCCGCCAGATTACCATGACCCCGTCGCTGTGCGCTCTTGAGCCAGGGTCCAATGGATAGGCGCGGCCCCTCGCGGACCGTCCGGAAGTCGCGACGAACCTAGCGATGCCGCAACAGGACTTGCCCGAGGCGCTTGCGCGGCGCGGCGGATTGCCGCCATATGCCCAGGCAGAGGAGCACAGTCAGTTGCCCGGTCGGATTCGATAGCGCCTAGACGGCCCGCTCGCCGGCCCGCCCACTGATAGCGCGGGCGCGCGCCTATCGATCTTCCTCTCGTCTCACGGCTCCCCGACATGGCCTTCTTCGGCAACGACGCGGTCAATCGCGTCAACCTCCACTACGCCATCCAGGCGCTGGCGCAGGGCGCCGGCGGCGCGCTGGTCTTCGCCTTCTTGCTGCACGCGGGCGTCTCGATCCCGATGACCTTCGTCTGGCTCGCCGGCATGATCGCCGGCCGCTTCGTGCTTCGCCCGCTGATCCTGCCGATCGGCAAACGCTGGGGCCTGAAGCCGCTGGTGATCGCCGGCGTGCTCGTCACCGCCATCCAGTATCCCACCTACGCAGCCGTGCACGGGCTCGGCTGGCCGCTTGTCGCCAACTGGGCGCTGGGCTCGGTCGCCAGCACCCTCTACTGGCCCTCGTACCACGCCTATTTCGCCTCCATCGGCGATGCGGAGCATCGCGGCCACCAGGTCGGCGCCCGGGAGGCGGTTGCGACGGTGATCGGCATCGCGGCGCCCCTTGTCGGCGCCTGGCTGCTGCTCAACGCCGGCCCGTTTTGGATGTTCGGCGCCGTGGCGGCGGCGCAGGCGCTGTCGGCGGCGCCGCTTCTGGCCGCGCCAAACGTCATGCCGCCGCGCGAGGCGCCGGGCGCTTACCGGGCCGCGCGCGAAGGCGTCGCGATCTTCCTGGTCGACGGCTGGCAGGCCGCCTGCATCTACTACGTCTGGCAGGTCGCGTTGTTCGTCTCGCTGGGCTCGAGCATAGGCGCGTTCGGCGGGGCGGTGGCCTTGGCGGCCCTGGTCGGAGCGGTGCTGACCTTGGTCTTCGGCCGCCACCTCGACCGCGGCGGCGGCCGGCGCACCGCCGTGCTCGCCTGCATCGTCACAGTGGCGCTGGCGCTGACCCAGGCCGCAGCCGTCGGCCACCTGTGGCTGGCGGTCGCCGCCAACGCGCTCGCGGCCATCGCCACCGCCCTGATCACCCAGGTGATCTCGACGCCGCTCTACAATCTCGCCCAGGCCTCGCCCTGTCCACTCCGCTACAATATCGCCACTGAAGGGGCGTGGGACATCGGCTGCGGCTCGGGCGCGCTCACCGCGGCCGCCGTCTCGGCGCTGGGCGGCTCGCTCAGCCTGATGCTGCTCAGTGCGTTGCCGGCGATCGGCGGCCTCTTCTGGCTGCTCTGGCGCTACTACGGCGCCCATCCGTCCGCCGGCGGCGTCGAGATCGCGCCGGCGCTCGCGCTGGAGCCGCACGCGCCGCCTTGATCGGCGACGACTTGGATTACCGGGCAAATTGATTTCCCGACGGGTAGACGGACAACGTCGGTTGCCAGAAACCGGTCATTGCCGGAGTCTCAGTTGGGTCGAGCTTCGCCCCTTGGCGCCGCGCCCGAAATCGGACGCCAGCCCGACGGCGCCCGTCCCTACCGCGCCGAGACGTCCACCGGATGCGCCAAATGGCGGGGGGCGGCGGGGAGGGTGCAGCGGAGGGACTCGCCCAGGCCCTTGAGGTAGCCGCGGCGGATCGCGCCGGCCTGGATCGCCGCCATCACCAGCTTGTCGTGGCGCTGGGCGCCGGAGAGCATGCGGATGAAGCCGTCGAACGGGATCTCGGACTGGACCCCGGAGCGCATGGCGTCGAGCGCGCCGGTCTTGGCCGAGCCCTCGGCGCGGGTCAGGGTGCCGGGATGCTCGGTGGAGACCGGCTCGTCGAGGTCGGGCCCCAGCGCCGTGTCGAGCGCGCTGACCTCGCCGGCGATGCCCGCGCAGCCCGGCGGCGGGCGGGCGTAGGGGTCGGCCATGGCGCGGGTCAGCACCGGCGGGATCTTGCTGCGGATCACGTTGAAATCGCGGAACGGCTGCTCCACGACCCCGTTCACCACCCCCTGGCGCCCCTGCTCGTCCGGCGTCAGCAGCCGCTGGTTCGGGTCCTGGGGCGGCGGCTGGTCGCCGTCGGATGCGGTCTGGCCGCCGGCGAGGGCGGGAGTGAGCAACAGCGCGGCCGTCAGGGCCGCGATCGCGACGCGGGACATGGGCGCAAGGCTAGCGGAGCCGTGGCCGACTCGCCAGCGCCCCGAGCCACCGCCCCCGGTCGGCGTCCCGTCGGCGCCCGGCCGCTTGCCGCCGGCGCCCGAAATCCCTACAGCGCAGGGCCTGCGAACGCAGGGGCCGGTAGCTCAGTGGTAGAGCACCCGACTTTTAATCGAGTGGTCGTGGGTTCGACCCCCACCCGGCCTACCAGCTTTCAGGGGACAGAGGCGCGTTTGCCGCCGGTCGGGATCGCCGCCGCGCGAGCTTTGAACGGGAGAGGCGGCTGCCGCGCTGGTGGCGGGTGAAGGCGTCAACACCTTTTGCGAGCCCGACCGATGTCGCCGCGGACCTCGCGAGCCGCGGCTCGACGCCCGGACCCCGCCGACCGAAGCGATGGACGACCGTCACCGCGGGGAGCGCGCGGCGGATGGGGACGCGTGGCGCGAACCCGTCACCATGCTCGCCGCCATCGGCGCCTACGCGGGCTTGTCGACGCTGGGGGCGCTGGCGCCGCACCTGGTCCCGGTCCCGCTCCTCCGCCGTTTCGCCGGCGGCGTCCTGGCGTCGACCTTCGTGCAGCCACAGGACGCCGTCCCGTCACCCCGGACAAGCCCCCGACTTGATCGGGGGCGCTGATCCGGGGCCGGAAGCGCCGCCACCGAGCTGGAGTTCGTCCAGGAACCGGATGGTCCGGCCCCGGATCGGCCTTGCAGGCCGTCCGGGGTGACGGAGAAAGGCGAATCCGAGTCGACTCAACCGGCTTTAGGCGGACGCTGCCGGCCGCCCGCTCGAGGCGCCTGGCGACTTTCCCTTGCTCCCCGGGCGATGGCCTCGGTAGGGTTCGGCGAGGGCTGGGGCCTGGCCGGGAAGGAGCGCGCGATGGACCAAGCGACGAAGGACGACGCGGCGCTGGACGGCTTGACCGAGAAGCGCGCGCTGCACCGTCGGCGCGCCTACGAGGCGCCGCTGGAGACCCTGAATCCCGCCTGGGCTTCGGCGTTCCGCGACGACGGGCACTGGGCCTACTTCGAGCGCCTGCGCGCCGAGGACCCGGTGCACTGGACGCCCGACAGCAACTACGGGGCGTTCTGGTCGATCGCCAAGTACAACGACATCATGGCGATCGACACCAATCACCAGGTGTTCTCGTCGGCGAAAGGCATCGGGCTCAGCCCCAAGCCGAGCGTGTTGCCGCCGGATGCGTTCATCGAGCGCGAGGATCGTGACGTCGGCGACGACGCCAACTCCTTCATCAACATGGATCCGCCCGGGCACGACATTCAGCGCAAGACGGTCAGTCCGGGCGTCGCGCCGGCGAGGCTGGCGCAGATGGCGCCGCAGATCCGCGAGCGCGCCGGCGTGATCCTGGACTCGCTGCCGATCGGCGAGCCGTTCGACTGGGTGGACCTGGTCTCCAAGGAACTGACCACGATGACGCTGGCGACGCTGTTCGACTTTCCGTTCGAGGAGCGCCGCAAGCTGACCATGTGGTCCGACACCATGACCACGGCGCCCGGCCACGGACCCTGGAACACCTACGACGAGCGCCGCAAGCTGATGGCCGACTGCCGGGTCTATTTCGTCCGGCTGTGGAACGAGCGGGTGAACGCCGAGCCGGCCGGCGATCTGATCTCCATGCTCGCCCACGGCCCCGACACCCGCGACGCCTCGATGGATCAGTACTTCTCCAACGTCACCCTGCTGATCATCGGCGGCAACGACACCACGCGAAACACCATCTCGGGCTCGATCTTCGCGCTCAACCGCAACCCCGACCAGTACGCCAAGCTGCGAGCCAACCCCGACCTCGTCCCCTCGATGGTGTCCGAGACCATCCGCTGGCAGACGCCGCTGGCGCACATGGCCCGGGTCGCGACTCAGGATTTCGAGTTCCGGGGCAAGCGGATCCGCGAGGGCGACCGGGTGGTGATGTGGTACGTCTCGGGCAACCGCGACGACGAGGTCATCGAGGACCCTTACGCCTACATCATCGACCGGGAGCGGCCGCGCACCCACCTGTCGTTCGGCTTCGGCATCCATCGCTGCGTCGGCAACCGCCTGGCGGAGCTGCAGCTGACCATCATCTGGGAAGAGATCCTGAAGCGCTTCCCGGAGGTCCGACTGCTGGAAGAGCCGAAGCGCAGCTATTCGATCTTCATCAAGGGCTACGAGGAGATGAACGTCCTCATCCCCCGCCGCCACTGACGGCGACGGCGGGGCGCGGGGGTTGGCTGCCCACGTCGCGCACGAATCCCGTGCGCCGCGGGAACGGTGAGGTTTTGCGATACGTTCCGATTTGGGGCGAGGAGGTGGCTCGATCGAAGGAAGTGACTTCCGTGTCCACAACCTATCCATCCACCGAAGCGCGACGCGCCGGCGTAGTCGGCGCGGCCAGCGCGACCACCGAGAGCATCGGTGGCATTGTCGTGATCATCCTGGCCATCCTGGCGTTGGTCGGGGTGCTGCCCATGGTGCTGGCGGCGGTCGCCGGCATCGTCTTCGGCGTCGACTTCATCGTCGAAGGCGCGGCGCTCGCCGCCCGTAGATCCGCCGTGGCGGCGCGTTCGGAGCAACCGCTCGACCAGATCGACGGCGGCGTCACCGTCGAGTTGGTGGGCGGCCTGGCCGCCATCGTGCTGGGCGTCCTGGCGTTGATCGGCGTCGCGCCGACCGTGCTGATGGGCGCGCTGGTGATCACCGGCGGCGCGGGCCTGATCCTCTCGATCGGCGTCGTGGGCGGCGTCGGCGGGCTCGGCGGCAGCGTGCCGATGCCGAGCGCCAGCGCGGCGCACCTGATGGCGGGCATCGCCGCCGTCGTTCTGGGGATCCTGGCGCTGGTCCGTCCCGAGTTCACCACCGTCCTCTCCACGGTGGGCCTGCTCGTTCTCGGCGCCTCGCTGACGCTGAGCGGCACCGCCTTCTCGAGCGCGATGCTGCGGCTCTTCAGCCGCGCCTGATGGCCGCACCTCCTCCGCGAGCGCAGCGTCGCGGGGGAGGTGGCGCGCGGCGCGCGGCGGAAGGGACATCGCTTCCCCGCTGTCTTCGGACTGTCTTCGGGCGGGTGAGGAGAGGCGACGGCCCATCAGCCGCGATTCGGCAGCACCACGACCGCGTGACCAGGGCACGTGGCGTCGCCGCTCTGGTTCATGACGTTCACGGTGAGCTTCACCCGGTTCTCACCGCCCACGACAGCCTTCTCGACCACCTGGCCGACGACGGTGAGGGTGTCGTTCTTCTGGTTGATTGCCCGGTACTGGCAGCCGATCTCGCGGATCTCGGCCTCGTCGCCGATCCACTCGCGCAGGGCGTTGGCCAGGTAAGCGTAGCGCAGGTTGCCCATGCCGAACGCGCCCTCCTTGTTGCCCGCCTTGCGCCCGGCCTCGTCGTCCATGTGGAACGGCACGAACTCGTCGTTGACCGCGGCGTAGCGGTTCCAGTGCATGAAGTCGGTGGTGCGCGACCAGGTCGGCATCTGGTCGCCCACTTCGACGTCCTCGAAGAAGACTTTGACGGTCATCGGACTGCCTCAATAGCGGATGGAGGTGGAGATGCGGCGGCGGACGAACTCGCCGTTCTGGTTCGTCCATTCGGTCTCGCTGAAGGTGTAGAGCATCAGCCCGAACCGGCCCTGGCGCTCGTTGAAGTCCTGCAGGCGCGAGCGGGCGGTGATCACGTCACCGGGACGCATGGGGGCGCCGAAGGTGTCGGTCTGGCCGCCGTTCATGCCGGTCAGCCGCACGCCGCCGGCGGGCTGCGGCGCCGCGGTCGGGGCGACGCGCTTCACCGGCCAGGCGAAGGGATTGAAGTCCGGCGGCGCGATGATCCCGCCCCACCGGGTGGTCGCCGCATAGGCCTCGTCCCAATAGATGGCGGGCGGGGTTTCCGGCCAGTAGGTCGCGATGGCCCATTTGCGGATGTCGGAGAGCGAGATCGGCGGCGAGACGCGGGGCTCGCCCCACTTGCCCTTCGCCGCCTCCATCGCCGGACTGATCAGGGTATCGACGCCGGTCGCCATCGAGGCGCCTCCCAAATGGCTTTGTTTTCAATGGCCGGCACTTTCGCAGCTGGCGCGGCGGATGGCGAGACCGCTTCGGCGCCGGTAGGGCCGGAACGGAGCTTACCTTCGTCACCCCGGTCAAGCGTCCGCGAGGACGCGCTGAACCGGGGCCGGACGGGCCGCCGTCAGGCTGGATTTCGTCTGGGAACCGGCTCCTCCGGCCCCGGCTCTTCGCTGCGCTCCGGCCGGGGTGACGGCATCAGAGAGAAAGAGCAGGGGCTCAGCCGGTGCGGCGGGCGAGGGCGCGTGCGATCGAGGGGCGGATGACCAGGCCGACGAGGTCGAGCCCGCCATGGGCCGCCATCGCGATCCAGAGCTGCCCGCTCCACAGGTAGAGCGCCGTGAACAGAAAGCCGACGATCATCGTGGCCACGATCCCCACCCAGCCCTGGTAGACATGGGCGAGGCCGAAGACCGCCCCGGCGACCAGGAAGCCAAAGCCCGCGTCGCCGCCGGTCACGTTCGCGATCAGCAGCGGCAACAGCAGGCGAAAGAACAGCTCCTCGCCGACGCCGGCGTTGATCGACAGCAGGGCGCAGAGGCCGGTCTCGGCTCCGTTGCGCGGCAGCAGCGCCTGGACGTCGCCGAGCATCACGGTCTTCGCCTGGCGGCGCCGCACGGCTGAAACGACCGTCAGCGCCGCCACGCCGATGAGCGCTCCGGCCCCGAAGCCGAGGATGGCGCCGCCGTGCATCGCCTCCCGGAGCGGCGCCGCGATCCGCAGGGATTGGCCGATCGCCTCGAACGCCGGCGGCATGCGGATCATGGCGCGCAGGCGCCCCAGCAGGGCCAGGGCGACGATCGTTCCCGCGCCGAACTCCATCAGCCCGCCAACCAGCCAGCGCCGATAGAACCGCTGCCGGTCGCGGGTCTCGGTGTAGGTCTTGAACAGCGCGTACTGCCGCTGGCTGCGCCGCGTCGACCAGCTGAGCAGGGCCAGGGCGATGCCGAGGAGCGCGGCCGAGAGCAGCATGGCTCAGCTCTACCACGAAGCGCGCTGGGGACACGCGACCTGCCGCCGCTGCGCCCGCGCCCCGCTTGCCGGCCGGCGCCCCCGCTGCTAAATCAACCGCCCTAGCGGCGATGAGCCGAACGCGCCGGCGGGCAGGGAGCTCTCCGGCGCGTTGTTCATTGACCCCGCTGGAGGAGTGTAGCTCAGCTGGTAGAGCATCGGTCTCCAAAACCGAGGGCCGTGGGTTCGAGTCCCTCCACTCCTGCCACTATATGACCCTTCGGGGCGCGCCGAGCCGGCGGGTCCCGAAGCGAAGGAAGGCAAGTCGCGTTTCATGGCCAAGGACCAAGGCGCCATCCCGACCACGCTCCGCCAGCGCACCCCGCTGCGCGTGACGCCGACCGCGGAGGGGCCGCCCAAGAAGCCGTTCAATATCGTGCAGTTCGGCCGTGAGGTGCGCGCCGAGGGCCGCAAGGTGACCTGGACGACCTGGAAGGAAACCTGGATCACCTCGGTGATGGTGGCGATCATGGTGGTCGCCGCGGCGCTGTTCTTCTTCAGCGTCGACTTCTTCTTTGGCGTCGGCATGAACGAGATATTGAAGCTCGGTTCGGGAGGTCAGTGATGAGCGAGACCGCCACCACCACCCGCCACAAGTGGTACATCGTCCACGCCTACTCGAACTTCGAGAAGAAGGTCGCCGAGTCGATCCGCGAGCAGGCCCACGCCCAGGGCCTCGACGACGCCTTCTCCGAGATCCTGGTGCCCACCGAGGACGTCGTCGAGATCCGCCGCGGCCGCAAGGTCAACGCCGAGCGAAAGTTCTTCCCCGGCTACGTGCTGGTGAAGATGGACATGACCGACGAGGCCTATCACCTGGTGAAGAACACCCCGAAGGTGACCGGCTTCCTCGGCTCCGGCTCCAAGCCGATGCCGGTGACCGAGAAGGAAGTGGCGCGGATCATCGGCGCCATCGAAGAGGGCGTCGAGCGTCCCAAGCCCACCATCACCTTCGACATCGGCGAGACCGTGCGCGTCACCGACGGCCCGTTCGCCAGCTTCAACGGCAGCGTCGAGCAGGTTGACGAAGAACGCGCACGCCTGCGCGTCACCGTCTCCATCTTCGGCCGCGCAACGCCGGTGGAACTGGAATACAGCCAGGTGGAGAAGGTCAGCTAACCATTTGCTCCTCCCTTGGGCGAGCTCCCGGCGAATGCCGGGGAGGGGGCCTCCGCCCCAAGCAATGCTCCCCCTCTGGGGGAGCTGTCGCGAAGCGACCGAGGGGGCCCCCGCCCCAAGCTATGCTCCCCCTCTGGGGAGCTGTCGCGAAGCGACCGAGGGGGCCTCCGCCGGTGGCCCCCTTCGGCCCTTCGGGCCGCTTCCCCAGAGGGGGAAGAGAAATCGGCCGCATTGCCACCCCCGTCCATCGCTGCTAAAGCGCCGGCCCTTCGCATCTTCGGGTGCGTCGAGAAATCCGTGGGAGGGGCGCCAACCCCGTGACCACGGCTCTTCAACCGATGGGCGCCGGCGTGTCCGGTTCCCGTGAGAGGACCCCATGGCCAAGAAGATCCTGGGCTATATCAAATTGCAGGTGCCCGCCGGCGCCGCCACGCCGTCGCCGCCGATCGGGCCGGCGCTCGGCCAGCGCGGCGTCAACATCATGGGCTTCTGCAAGGAGTTCAACGCCCGCACCGAGAACATGCCGAAGGGCACGCCGCTGCCGACGGTGATCACCGTCTACCAGGACAAGAGCTTCACCTTCGTCACCAAGACCCCGCCCGCCAGCCACTACCTGAAGGAAGCGGTCGGCATCAAAAGCGGCTCCGGCAAGACCGGCCGCGAAACCGTCGGACAGGTCACGCGCCAGCAGCTGCGCGACATCGCCGAGAAGAAGATGAAGGACCTCAACGCCAACGACCTCGAATCCGCGTCGCGGATCATCGAAGGGTCGGCGCGCGCCATGGGTCTTCGCGTGGTGGAGGGCTAAGGGGCACATGACGAAGCAAGCCAAGCGCATCAAGGCCTGGGAAGGCGACCGCGACGCGGTGCATCCCCTGGCCGACGCCATCAAGCTGGTGAAGGTCAACGCCAAGGCCAAGTTCGACGAAACCGTCGAGATCGCCGTGAACCTGGGCGTCGACCCGCGTCATGCCGACCAGAACGTCCGCGGCGTCGTCTCGCTGCCCTCCGGCACCGGCCGTGACGTGCGCGTCGCCGTCATCGCCAAGGACGCCAAGGCAGAGGAAGCCAAGGCCGCCGGCGCGGAGGTCGTCGGCGCCGAGGACCTCGTCGAGCGCATCCAGGGCGGCTTCATGGAGTTCGACCGGGTGATCGCCACCCCCGACATGATGGCCCTCGTCGGCCGTCTCGGGAAGGTGCTGGGCCCTCGCGGCCTGATGCCGAACCCGCGCGTCGGCACGGTGACGCCCAACGTCGGCCAGGCCGTGAAGGACGCCAAGGGCGGCGCCATCGAGTTCCGCGTCGAGAAGGAAGGCATCGTCCACGCCGGCGTCGGCAAGGCGAGCTTCACCGACGAGGCGCTGACCGCCAACGTCAAGGCGCTGCTCGACGCCCTCAACCGTGCCAAGCCGTCAGGCGCCAAAGGCACCTACGTCAAGCGCGTCAGCCTCTCCTCGACCATGGGCCCCGGCTTCAAGGTCGAGATCGCCAGCATCGGGGCTTAGGCTCGGTCTGCTCCCTTCCCCCTTGCGGGGAAGGGTTGGGGATGGGGGTGTCAGCTCGGTCGTGATTGACTGGGCTTGGGAGTCTCCGAGCCTTGCCGGCAGGCAGGGCGCTCGCACCCCCACCCCCGACCCCTCCCCGCAAGGGGGAGGGGAGATGCGCTCAGCGGTCGACCGCCTTCACCATCAGCAGCGCCGGGTTCTGCGCATCCCAGATTTCGGTGAACTCCTCCAGCGGCGCGTAGCCGAGCGCCTGATAGAACCGGCGCGTGCGTTCGTAGGGCTCGTAGCCGGCGGACGGTCCCTGGGTCTTCACGGTGAGAAACCGTCGCCCCTCGGCGC
>DATJRL010000251.1:0-13889 GCA_035504785.1 Caulobacteraceae bacterium | reverse complement strand
CGCTTGGCGATGATGTTGTTCTGCACCTCCTGCGAGCCGCCGGCGATCGTGCCAGACTTGGAGCGCAGCATGACCCGCATGCTGTTCACCTCATGCTCGGTGAAGCCTTCGCCGCCCCACCCGACACCTTGGTGGCCCATGATCTCCACGGCCAGCTCGGCCTTTTCCTTGCGGAGCATGGTGCCGGCGTTCTTCATGATCGAGGAGCTGGCGCTGGGGCCACGGTTCGACCTGGCCTCGAGCGCGATCCGCTCGCCGGTCAGGGCGTGGGCCCTGGAATCCATCAGATGGCTGGTGATGCGGGCGCGGAGGTCGGCGTCGGCCAGCCGGCCGCGTTCGTCGACGCCGATGTAGGTCTTGGCCAGTTCGTCGATCGGCGGGCCGCCGAGGGCGCCGGGTCCAGCCTGACCGGCGCGGGCCGGCGATCCGATCCCCTGCCGCTCGAACTGCAAGAGGCGCTTGGCGATGGTCCAGCCGCCGTTCAGAGGCCCGACGAGATTCTCCTTAGGGACCTTCACGTTGGTGAAGAACGTCTCGCAGAACGGCGTGGTGTCGTTGATCAGGCGGATGGGTCTCGGCTCGACGCCGGGGGTCTTCATGTCGATCAGCAGGAAGCTGATCCCCTCGTGCTTCTTGGCCTTGGGGTCGGTGCGGACCAGGCAGAAGCACCAGTCGGCGAACTGCGCGCCCGAGGTCCAGATTTTCTGGCCGTTCACCAGGAAATGGTCGCCCATGTCCTCCGCGCGGGTCTGCAGCGACGCGAGGTCCGAGCCGGCGCCAGGCTCGGAGAAGCCCTGACACCAGCGCAGCTCGCCCTTCACGATCGGCGGGATGTGGCGGCGCAGTTGCTCGTCGTTGCCGTACTCCAGCAGGGTCGGGCCGAACATGCCGACGCCCATGCCGCCGATCGGGTTGGAGGCGCCGATCCGCTCCATCTCGTCGCGCAGCACCCGCGCCTCGGCCGCGCCGAGGCCGCCGCCGCCGAATTCGGTGGGCCAGGTGGGCGTGCCCCAGCCCTTCTCGCCCATGCGCCGCTTCCACAGCTCGGCGTCGGCGCTCGGCGCCGCGTCCGCCTCGGGATCGGCGGGCCTATCGGCCGTTCGTCGAAGCGAGGCCGGGAAGTTCGCCTCCAGCCAGCTCCGCGCCTCGGTGCGGAAGCTGTCGAGATCGCCGCCGAAGTCAGCCATGAAGCGCTCCCTTCGACTCCCCTCCCCCCTGAGGGGAGGGGCTGAGGGTGGGGGTCTGCCGCAGATGATCGGGCGGTGGAAGCAAACCCCCACCCCGACGCTTTGCGTCGACCCTCCCCTCAGGGGGGAGGGTGTATTGGGCCGCGCAAGTCATCGAACGATCATGCCGGCGGGATCGGGAAGGCCCAGGATGCGCTTGGAGATGATGTTGTTCTGGATCTCGTAGGAGCCGCCGGCGATGGTGCCGGCCTTGCCGCCGAGCCAGGTGCGCACGACGCTGATCTCGTCGGCGGTGAAGTCGTCGCCGCCCCAGCCGACTCCCTTGTGGCCCATGATTTCCAGCGCCAGTTCGGCGGAGTCGCACCGTACCTTCGAGCCGACGTTCTTCAGGATCGAGCTCGACGCGCTCGGTCCGCGGTTGGAGCGGTCCTCGAGTGCCGCACGGCGGCCGGTGAGCGCGAAGGCCTTGGCCTCCATCAAGTGCTGGGTCAGCCGCGAACGCAGGTCGGCGTCGGCGAGCCGGCCATCTTCGTCGAGGCCGACGTAGGTCTTCGCCATCGCCTCCAGCGGCCCGCCCGCCATGGATGGGCGCGCGGCGCCGCCCGCGCCGGAAATCCCCTGGCGCTCGTGCTGCAGCAGCCGCTTGCCGACGGTCCAGCCGCCGTTGAGTGGGCCGACCAGGTTCTCCTTCGGCGCCTTGGCGTCGGTGAAGAAGGTTTCGCAGAACGGCGAGGAGTCGTTGATCAACCGGATCGGCCGCGCCTCCACGCCTGGCTGGTGCATCGGGATCATCAGGAAGCTGATGCCCTCGTGCTTCCGGGCCTCGGGGTCGGTGCGCACCAGGCAGAAGCACATGTCCGCGTACTGCGCGCCGGAGGTCCAGATCTTCTGGCCGTTGATCAGCCAGTGGTCGCCCTTGTCCTCGGCCTTGGTCTGCAGGCTGGCGAGGTCGGAGCCGGAGCCCGGCTCGGAATAGCCCTGGCACCAGCGGATCTCGCCTCGCGCGATCGGCGGGATGTGCTGCTGCAGCTGCTCCTCGGAGCCGTATTCGAGCAGGGTCGGGCCGAACATGATGACGCCCATGCCGCCGATCGGGTTGATCGCGCCGATGCGCGCCATCTCTTCCTGAAGCACGCGCGCCTCGGCGGCAGAGAGGCCGCCGCCGCCGTACTGCCTGGGCCAGGTCGGCACGCCCCAGCCTTTTTCGCCCATGCGCTTGCGCCAAACCTCGACGTCGCCCTCGGCCTTCGCGCCGCCCATCAGCCAGGCGTTGAGCGGGCTCGGATCTTTTCTGAGCGAGGCAGGATAGTTCTCTTCCAGCCAGCGCCGCGCCTCGGTCCGGAACGCCTCGAGGTCGCCGCCGAAATCAGCCATCTTCCTGTTCCTCCACCTTATCTCCTCACCCGCACCGAAGAGTGCGGGGGAGGGGGACCGCCGGAGGCGGTGGAGGGGGCGGCCGCCGCCTCGATGGTCCTCGTTCGTCTTTCACTCAACCAAACCACCCAGCTCGACGGGCTGCAACGCCCCCTCCACCACTTCCCCGGATCAAGTCCGAGGACGGTCCTCCTCCCCCGCACTCTTCGGTGCGGGGGAGGAGAATCTTCAAGTCGACTGCGTCGTGTCCGGCAGGCCCAGGATGCGCTTGGAGATGATGTTGTTCTGCACCTCCTGGGAGCCGCCGAAGATGGTGGTGGCCTTGCCGCCGAGCCACGAGCGCACCGCGGAGCGTTCCTCCGGCGCGAAGTCGTCGCCGTCCCAGCCCAGACCCTGGTGGCCCATGATCTCCAGCGTCAGCTCGGCGCGCTTCTGACCGATCCAGGTGCCGGAGTTCTTCATCACCGAGGTGGTGGCGCTGGGGTTGAGGTTGCCGCGGGCCTCCGCCAGCGCCCGCTGCAAGGTGAGCGCGTGCGCCTTGGCGTCGATCATGTGGGCGGCGAGGCGGGAGCGCAGGTCGGCGTCCGCGAGCCGGCCGTGTTCGTCGACGCCGACGTACTTCTTGGCGACGTCGGAGATGCTGACCGCGCCCGCGCCCATCATGCGGGCGCCGCCCTGGCCGGAGCGCTCGTGCTGCAGCAGCCGCTTGCCCACCGTCCAGCCGCCGTTCAGCGGCCCGACCATGTCGTTCTTCTCGACGCGGGCGCCGGTGAAGAACGTCTCGCACTGGCCGGAGGCGCCGGAGATCATCTTGATCGGCCGCGCCTCGACCTTGCCGGGCTGGTGCATGTCGATCAGCACGAACGAGATGCCCTCGTGCTTTTTGGCCTTGGGGTCGGAACGCACCAGGCAGAAGCACCAGTCGGCGAAGTGGGCGCCGGAGGTCCAGATCTTCTGGCCGTTGACCTCCCAGTGGTCGCCCTTGTCCTCGCACTTGGTCTGCAGCGAGGCGAGGTCGGAGCCGGCGTTGGGCTCGGAATAGCCTTGGCACCAGCGCAGTTCGCCGCGGCAGATCGGCGGCAGGTGGCGCTTCTTCTGGTCCTCGGTGCCGTACTCGAGCAGCGTCGCGCCGAACATGCCGGGACCCATGCCCTGGATGGGGTTGGTGACGCCGATGCGCGCCATCTCCTGCTGCAGCACGCGGGCCTGGGCCGGGGTGAGGCCGCCGCCGCCGTATTCCTTCGGCCAGGTGGGCGTGCCCCAGCCCTTTTCGCCCATGCGCTTGCGCCAGAGATCCTGGTCCGCGGTCGGCCGGACGCCGCCCTCCATCTGCTCCATGGTCAGCTCGGGCAGCCGGCGCACCGACTGCGGAGCGTTCTCTTCGAGCCACGCCCGCGCCTCGGAGCGGAAGGCGTCCAAATCGGCGCCGAAATCAGCCATTCAAATCTCTCCCATTCGCAAAATATCGTTCTTGTTCAGCTCGTCTTCGGGTCGGGCAATCCTAGCACACGCTTGGAGACGACGTTGAGGTTGATCTCCGAGGAGCCGCCCTCGATCGAGTTGGCCTTGGCGCGCAGCCACGCGCGGACGGCGGCGAGTTCGTCCTTCTCGAAGCCCTCGCCGTCCCAGCCGAGCCCCTGGCCGCCCATCGCCTCGACGATCAGCTCGGTCCGCTCCTGGGCGATCTTGGCGCCGGCGTACTTCATGATCGAGCTGGCGGCCGACGGACCCTGGTTGGACTTGGCCTCCTCGGCGGCGCGCCGAACGGTGAGCTGGAAGGCTTTGTTCTCCATTTTGTGGTCGATCAGCCGGCGGCGAAGGTCCGGGTCGGCCAGGCGGCCGGTCTCGTCGAGGCCGACGTACTTCTTGGCGTAGTCCTCGACCGGCATCGCCGCGGCCGCGCCGCCGATATTGCCGCCGCCGAGTCCGGCGGAGATCGAATCCCGTTCGAACTGCAAGAGGCGCTTGCCCACGGTCCAGCCGCCGTCGCGCGGACCCCAGAGGTTCTCCTTGGGCACCTTCACGTTGGTGAAGAAGGTCTCGCAGAACGGGCTCGTGCCGTTGATCAGCAGGATCGGCCGCACCTCGACTCCCGGCGACTTCATGTCGATCATCAGGAACGAGATGCCCTCGTGCTTCTTGGCCGTCGGGTTGGTGCGCACCAGGCAGTAGCACCAGTCGGCGTACTGGGCGCCGGAGGTCCAGATCTTCTGGCCATTGACCAGGAAGTGGTCGCCCATGTCCTCGGCGCGGGTCTGCAGGCTGGCGAGGTCGGAGCCGGCGTTCGGCTCGGAATAGCCCTGGCACCACCAGATCTCGCCGCGGCAGATCGGCGGGATGTGCTTGCGCTTCTGATCCTCGGTCCCGTACTCGATCAAGGTCGGGCCGAACATCGAGACGCCCATGCCGCCGATGGGATTGCGGGCGCCGATGCGGGCCATTTCTTCGGTCAGGACGCGCGCCTCGGCCCGGGAGAGGCCGCCGCCGCCGTATTCCTTCGGCCAGGTGGGCGTGCCCCAGCCTTTCGCGCCCATGCGCTGCTTCCAGAGCTTGGCGTCCGGGCTTTCGGCGGCGCCGCCCATCATCGAGGCCATCTGGGCGGCGGGGTTGTTCTTCAGCGACTTGGGGAAGTTCTCTTCGAGCCAAGTCCGGGCCTCCAGCCGGAAGCCCTCGGCGTCGCCGCCAAAATCCGCCATGACCAATCCACTCCACGAACAAACGTTCGAATTCGAAATACGTAATAGGCGCGCCGAAATTGCGCGCAAGAGAGACCCGATCCCTACTTCGGCGGCTTCGGGTCGGGCAAGCCCAGCACCCGCTTGGACACCACGTTGAGGTTCACCTCCGACGTGCCGCCCTCGATGGAATTGGCCTTGGCGCGTAGCCAGCCGCGCGTCGCGATGATCTCGGCCGGCGAGAATCCGTCACCCTCCCATCCCAGTCCTTGCGCGCCCATCGCCTCGACCATCAACTCCGAGCGTTCCTGGGCGAAGGCGGCGGCGGCGTACTTGATGATCGAGGTGGCGGCCGACGGCCCGTTGCTGGCCCGCGATTCCGCGTTGATCCGGTTGAGGGTCAGGTAGAAGGCCTCGAAGTCCATCTTGTTGCGGGTGATGCGGCTGCGCAGGTCGGTGTCGGCGACTATCCCGTCCTCGACCCCCACGTACCGCTTGGCGAGGTCGCCCAGGTCGCCCGACGCGCCCCCGGCGCCGCCGCCTCCGCCGAAGCCGCCGGAGATGTTCTGCCGCTCGTATTGCAGCAGGCGCTTGGCGATTTCCCAGCCCCGGTTGAGTTGGCCGACCAGGTTGCCTTTCGGGATCTTCACGTCGGTAAAGAAGGTCTCGCAGAAGGGGCTCTCGCCACTGATCAACTGGATCGGCCGGGTCTCGACGCCGGGCGTCGCCATGTCGATGAGCACGAAGGAGATGCCCTCATGCTTCGGCGCGCCGGGGTCGGTGCGCACCAGGCAGAAGCACCAGTCGGCGCGGTTGGCGAAGCTGGTCCAGATCTTCTGGCCGTTGATCAGCCAGTGATCGCCCTTGTCCTCACAGCGGGTCTGCAAGGACGCGAGGTCGGAGCCGGCGCCCGGCTCGGAGTAGCCTTGGCACCAGCGGATCTCCCCCCGCACGATCTTCGGCAGGTGCGTGGCCTTCTGCTCCTCATTGGCGAACTCGAGCAGCACCGGCCCCAGCATCCAGATGCCGAACGACACCAGCGGCTGGCGGTAGCCGCCGCGCGCCAGTTCCTGTTCGACGATGCGGGCCTGGTCGGGGGTCAGGCCGCCGCCGCCGTACTGCCTGGGCCAGGCGGGCGCGGTCCAGCCGCGCGCGGCGACGCGCTTCATCCAGACGATCTGCGGGTCGTTGGAGCCGGCGAACGCGCGCCCGCCCCACATGGCTTCCTCGCGGCCCGCCGCCGCGTCCCTCAGTTCCGGCGGATAGTTCGCCGCCAGCCACTCGCGCGCCTCGGTCCGGAAGGCGTCGAGATCCGCGCCAAAGTCGGCCATGCCCGGTCCTCCAACAAACGTTTGATCCTACCTTAGCGCCCGGCGCCGGTGCGGCAAGCATCGCGCTGGCGCCCGCCGCCGAAACGAGCCGGCGAATTTCAGGTTCGCCACACGAAGCCCGAAGCGGGCTATAGTCGTCGGAAGGTGGGCCGCTTCGGGAGATCCATGCGCTGGTTGCGCGAACTACGCCTCGCGGCCTTCGGCGTCGCGCCCTCGTTGCTGGCGATCCTCACCGCCGGGGCGGGCGTGATGCTGCTGTTCTCCGGCGCGACGCCGTCGGATCCGATGCGGTTCCTGTGGCTCGCCGCCTACACCCCGATCATCCTGATCGAGATCAGCCACTTCCTCTCCAGCATCATCGGCCTGGCGCTGGTGCTGGTGGCGTTCGGGCTTAGCCGACGGCTCGGCGCGGCCTGGGTCGCCTCGGTGATGCTGCTGCCGATCGCGGCGGTGCTGGCCCTGACCAAGGGTTTCGACTGGGAGGAATCGGCCGTGCTGCTGGTCGTCTGCCTCGCGCTCTCGCCCTTTCGCGCGGCGTTCCCGCGGGCGGCGCGGCTGACCCAGATGGAGGTGACGCCCGGCTGGATGGTCTCGGCCCTGGCGGCGATGGCCGGCGCGGCGATCACCGGCTGGTGGTCGTTCCACAATATCGATTATGGCCAGAAGACCTTCCTGGGCGCGATCTTCAGCCCGGATGCGGACGCGGCGCGGGCGGTGCGGTCGTCGGCCGCCGCGGCGGTGCTGCTGCTGGCGTTCGGCATCTGGCGCCTGCTGGCGACGCCCGCGACGCCGAAGGTGGCCGGCGAGGACGATCCGGACTTCCTGCGGGTCCGCGCCATCCTCGCCAGCGCCGACGGCGCCGAGCCGGGTTCGAACCTGGCGTTGCTCGGCGACAAACGCTTCATCTTCTCGGACTCCGGCCGCTCGTTTCTCATGTTCGGCGTACGCGGCCGCTCCTGGATCGCGCTCGGACCGCCGGTGGGCCGGCGCGACGAGCGCGAGGAGCTGCTCTGGCGCTTTCGCGAACTGGCGGACGCCCATGCCGCCCGCCCGGGGTTCTACGCCCTCGGCCCGGACGACCTGCCCGACCTGGTCGACCTCGGCTTCGCCATCCAGAAGATCGGTGAAAGCGCCGCGGTGCCGCTGGACAGCTTCTCGCTGGAGGGCCGGCGGCGCGGCAATCTGCGCCGTTCCTGGCGCAAGACCGGCGAGGAAGGCGCCTCGTTCGAAGTGGCGGCCGGCGCGGCGCTCGCGCCCGTCATCGACGAGCTGAAGCGCATCTCCGACGATTGGCTCTCGCATCACGCCAGCGGCGAGAAGACCTTCAGCCTCGGCCACTTCGATCCGGCCTACGTCGCCGAATTCCCCGTCGCGGTGGTGCGCCGGGCGGGCCGGATCGTCGCCTTCGCCACCCTGTGGACCACGGCGCGGCGCACCGCCTTCTCGATCGACCTGATGCGCTATTCCGACGACGCGCCGAAGGACGTGATGGACTTCCTGTTCGTCGAATTGATCGCCTGGGGCGCCGCGGAAGGCTACGAGGCGTTCGAGTTCGGGATGGCGCCGCTGGCGGGGCTGGACGATCGTCCCCTCGCCCCGATCATGTCGCGGGTCGGCCGGCTGCTGTTCGAGCGCGGCGAGGACATCTATAACTTCCGGGGCGTTCGTCGCTACAAGGACAAGTACGACCCGCTGTGGACGTCGCGCTACGTCGCGGCGGCGCGAAAGTGGGCGATTCCGATCCTGATGGCGGATCTCGGACTATTGTCGGCCGGCGGCGTCGCTGGACTGGCCCGTCGCGGCAAGAAGTCCGAGGATCGCGTCCCGGAACGCCGCCGCGCGGCTTGAAATTAGCCATATTTCTTTACCCGCGCCCGGCGCCCAACGGCGGGCGCCGCCGTCCACCAGATCAGCGCGATTGCGCGGGACCCCAAGACGTCCTCGGCTTAAATCATTGTTCGCGTTGAATATCCGCTGTCGCTACGCCAGTCGACGGGCGCACCCTGCGCTTGGTCGGGCCCCGCTCCGGTCAAGTGTTTGGACGGCCGGACCCGCGGTTAAGAGGTCTTAAGGCGCGAACCTTCACGTAACCTTTGCTTAACCGAGGCAGTCGAGAACTATCGGGCTGAAGGACGAGACCCGCCACCGGTCCTCAGCTGTGGCCCGAGAGTCCCAATATGTAGGGTCCAAGGGCGCGTTTACACACTAGCAATCGGTGGTTACCGTCCCGGATCCGTGCTGGGAGAACGATTCGGATGAGCTCGGGGGCCCCCAAAAGCGCCAGGTATCTCGATCCGACGAGCCGTCAAGCCGCCGAGGACCTCGCGCGCCGATCCGGCATGTCCCTGAACGAGTGGGTCTCCCGTCTGATGGCCGAAGGTCCCGAGGACGCCACCTCGCAGGACTATTTCACGCAAGGCTCGCCAAACTTCATGGAAGCGCCCCGCACCACCCGCTACGAAACCTACAGCCACCCCGCCGACGAAGTCGGCCGGGTCGCGGACGCCATCGAGCGGCTCTCCGATCGCATCGAGAGCGCCGAGAGTCGCCAGGCGCTGGCCATCGCCGGCGTCGAGCGCTCGGTGCGCGACATCATCGCCCGCATCGACGCCGCCGAGCGCGAGCAGATGCAGATCGCCGCGCGGGTCGACAACGACCTCGCCGAGGCCAAGGGCGAGAGTTCCCGCCTCGCCGACCGGCTGCGCCGGATGGAGGAGGAGGCCGTCGGGCCGCGCTCGGTCGAAGCGCTGAAGGCCCTGGAGGGCGCGATCGGCAACGTCGCCGGTCACGTCTACGAGGGCGAACGCCGCGCCCGCGACGGCCTCGCCGACATGCGCAATCGCGTCGAGCGGCTGGACGCCGCCGAACATGCGACCTTGAGCGCGATCCGAGAGCTGAAGATCACCTGCGCCGGCCTCGACGAACGGCTCAACCTGGCGGGCGAGCAGGGCGCCGAGGGCGTCGCCAAGATCGCCGAGACCCTCTCCAACCGAGTCGAGGCGGTCCGCGAGGAGCTCAGCCAGCAGCTCGCCACGGTCGCCGAGGCGCGATTCGACCGCGTCGACCAGGCCCTCGTCCAGATGGGCGAGCACGTCCGCGCCGCCGAGCAGCGTTCGGCCTCCGCCATCGAGCGCATGGGCCGCGAGGTGCTGGAGGTCGCCCAGACGCTGAATCGCCGCGTGCAGACGGTCGAGCGCAACGGCGCCGAGATCACCGAGCGTTTCGGCGCCGACGTCAATCGGATGGCCGGCGCCGTCGAAGCGCGGCTGGTGCAGTCCGACAATATCCAGGCCGCCGCGCTGGAGAAACTGGGCGGCGAGATCGCCCGCATCACCGAGCGCCTCGCCGACCGCATCGCCAGCGCCGAGCGCCGTTCGGCCCAGGCCATCGACGATGTCGGAGAGCAGGTGGCGCGGGTCACGGAGCGGATCGGCCAGCGCCATGACCGTTCGAACGGCGAACTCGCCGAGCGCATCCGCCAAAGCGAGGAACGCACCGCCAAGCTGCTCGAGGAGGCGCGCCAGAAGATCGACGAGCGCCTCGCCGAGGTGCAGCGCCGCGCCGAGCCCCCGGTGGCCGACGACGACGGCGAGGACTTGTTCGCCGACAGTCCGTTCCCCGCCTTCGACCAACCCCCGCCCGCCGAGCGTCCCTACGTTCGTCCGATCAGCTTCTCGCCGCTGCAAGGGGGCGTTTCGCGCACCGAGGCGCCTCCGTTCGAGGACGAGGACTTCGAGGCCGCCGCCGCGTTCGCCCCGCCGCTGGGGAGCGCCACGGCGGCGGAGCGGGAAGACTTCCTCGCCGACGATCTCGCAGACGACTTGCCGCACGGCGACGCCGAGGCGGCGCCGGCGCACGCGGACCTCGACATCGAGTTTGCGATCGAGACGGAAGCCCAGACCGAGGCGGCGCCGGCGATGGCCGCATCCGCCCTGGAGTCGGAGTCCGTCGTCCTGGAGCCCAATGTCGGCTTCGACATGGACGACGATTTCGGCCCCGACCCGGGGTCGCGCTCGGATGAACCGTCGGCCGAGCCGACGGCGTACGCGGAGCACGACGCCCCTGCTTCCGAACCGATCGCCGGACTTCAGGGCGCCGACGAGGCCGCGGCCGACATCGAGACGGCGGAGGCGTCCGAGGCGGAACTGGCGCCGGCGGAGATTGCGACCGCGCCGCTCACCACCCGTGACGTCATCGAGCGCGCCCGCGCCGCGGCCCGCGCCAACGAGCGCAGCCGGCGCCGTCCGTCCTCGGGCCCGGCCGAGGATGTGCTGAGCAGTCTCGCTTTCGGTCGCTCCCGCCGCCGCACCGGCCCTCCGACCGGCGCGCTGATGGTCGCCAGCCTCGTCGCCGCGATCAGCCTGGGCGCGGGCGGCTACATGCTGGTCGAGGGGCAGCCCGGCGCCAAACTGCCCAAGAACGTCGAGGACGCCCTCGCCGCGGTCCGTGGCGCCACGTCCGAGGCGCCGACGGCGGCCGTCCAGCCCGCGCCCCTGGCCGCGGTCGCGTTCGCGCCGAAGCCCGCCAACAACGCGGACGCGATCGCGGCCTACTCCGCGGCCGTTTCCAAGATCGCCGCCAATCAGGCGGGGGGCGTGGATGAAATGAAGAAGCTCGCCGACAGCGGCTACGCCCCGGCGCAGTTCTACCTCGCCGAGCTCTTCCAGGACGGCAAGGCGGGCCTTAAGAAGGACCCGACCCTGTCGCGGCAGTGGCTGGAGAAGGCGGCCGAGGGGGGCGACCGCACCGCCATGCACAACCTGGCCCTCGATCTGCACGGCGGCGTTGGCGGTCCCGCCGACGCCGCCCAGTCGGCCGAGTGGTTCCGCCGCGCCGCCGAGCTCGGGCTCCTGGACAGCCAGTTCAACCTCGCGGCCATCTACGAACACGGCGACGGCGTCAGCCAGAATCCGGCCGAGGCCTATAAGTGGTACCTGATCGCCGCCCGTTCCGGCGATGCCGGAGCGCGGGCCGGCGCCTTGCGCGTCCGAGCCGGACTGACCCCCGACGCGCGCGCCGTGGCCGAGCAGGCGGCGGCCGACTTCCAGCCGACGACCGCCGGCGCGCAAGCCGCCGCCAGCGGCGCTGCGACGCCAATCGCCGCGCCGCCCTCGCCGGGCATCGTCACCGCCCAGCGCGCGCTGAACCAGCTGGGCTACTACCAGGGCCCGACCGACGGTTCGCCATCGCCGGCGCTGCATCTGGCCATCGCCGCCTACCAGCGCGACCAGAGCCTGCCGGTGACCGGCGCTCCGGACGCGGCGACGATCGGCAAGCTCTCGGTCTACACGCGGTAGCTTTCCCGGGCGGCGGGCCTCAGTCGTCCCGCAGCAGCTCCCACCCGACCGTGTGCGTCCGGCCGTCGCCCAGCGCCACGGCCGTCGGGCGGCGGCGGAAGAGGCGTGCGAAGGCTTCGTCTCGAACGTTGAGGCCGCCGGCGTAGGCGCCGAAGGCGGGGAGCACCAGGCGCTCGCCGTCGGTGGCGAAGCAGCGGCGGCGGACGCTGCCGGAGCGCAGCTTGATCTTGGCGCAAGGGTGCAAATGGCCGGCGATTTCGCCGCGGCGCGGACCTTCCGCGGGTTCGTGGACCAGGGTCAGGCCGGCGAGCCCGAGCTCGGAGACGACCGCGCCCGGCAGGGTGCGCGGACCGTCGGCGTCGTGGTTGCCGACCACCCAGACGAGGTCCGAGACCGCGGCGAGGGCGCGGATGGTGTTCGCGTCGGGCTCTGCCAACCGCGCCTCGCCTCGTCCGTCGTGGAAACTGTCGCCGAGCAGCACCAGGGCGCGCGGCCGCAACCGCGCGGTCTCCGCCGTCAGCCGCGCCAGGGTCTCGCGGGTGTCGTAGGGCGGCAGCAGCTGACCTCGGACGGCGTAGGCCGAGCCTTTCTCCAGGTGCAGATCGGCGACGACGACGACCCGCTCCTCGGCTATCCACAGCGCGCCGGAGGGCCGCAAGGTCACGTCGATGTCCGTCAGTCGCAGCATCGCGCCGCCGCCGTCGTCGCTGGCGTGTCGGCTCTCCAGGCTCACGACAGCGCCTCGGCGATCAGATCCTCGGCGGCCTCGATCAGCATCATCTCGCGCGCTCCGCCCGGCGAAGGCTGGCGGCCGATCTCCAGGATCATCGGCACGGAAAACGGCGACAAGTGGTCGAGCTCGGCATGGCGGATGCGCCCCCTGATCCGCGTCAGCAGATGCCCGAGTCGCGTCACGTCCACCAGTCCCCGCGCCGCGTCCGCCCGGGCGCAGCGCAGCAGCAGGTGATCGGGCTGGTGGCGGCGCAGCACGTCGTACACGAGATCGGTGGAGAAGGTGATCTGCCGGCCGCTCTTCTGCTCCTGGCGATAGCGGCGCTCGACCAAGCCCGAGATGAGCGCGCAAGCCTTGAAGGCGCCCTTCATCATGTAGCTTTCCAGCAGCCAGGACTCGAGGTCGTCGCCCAGCATGTCCTCGGCGAAGAGTTCGCCCATGTCGAGGCCGCCCATCGGGTGCAGCGACCAGACCGTCACCGCGTAGTCGTTGCAGACGAAACCCAGCGGTCCGACGCCGGCGCGCTCCAGGCGGCGGGTGAGCAGCATGGCGAGGGTGGTGTGGGCGAGGCGGCCCTCGAAGGGGTAGGCGACCAGGAAGTGCTGCTTTTGATGCTGGAAGGTCTCCAGCAGCATCTCGTCCTCGCCCGGAATGGCCGACTTGTCCCGCTGGATCTCCAGCCATTCGCGCACGTCGTCCGGCAATACCTCCCAGTGAGCGCCGTCGCTCATCAGATGACGGACTCTCGCGGCCAGGAACGTCGACAGGGCGAACTTCGAGCCGCCCCAGGAGGGCATCTTCGGCGGCTTGTCGCCGCCCGGCCGCACCAGCACGTCGAGGCCCGTCACGCCGACCAGCTCGAGCACCTGGCCGCCGAACAGGAAGGTGTCGCCCGGCTCCAGCACCTCCAGGTAGCCCTCCTCCACCTCGCCGATCTTCCGTCCGGCGGTCCCGCGTCGGCCAGCCATCCGTACACTGAGCATGGCCGGCGAGACGATGGCGCCGACGTTCATCCGATGGCGCAGCGCCGTCTCCTCGTTGCGCACCCGCCAGAGGCCGTCCAGCCCCTTCACGATCCGCTTGTAGCGGTCGTAGGTCTTCAGCGCGTAGCCGCCGGTGGAGACGAAGTCGATCACCGCCTCGAAGTCCTCCCACGCGAGCTCGCGATAGGGACCGGCGAGGCGCACCTCGTCGTAGAGCGCCAGCAGGTCGAACGGCTCCGAGCAGGCCAGCCCCATCACGTGCTGGGCGAGCACATCCAGCGCCCCCTCGCGCTCCGGCTCGGCGTCGAG
>DATJRL010000250.1:0-5852 GCA_035504785.1 Caulobacteraceae bacterium | reverse complement strand
CCAAGAAGGCGCTCGAGAAGGCCGGCTGGAAGGTCGCCGACCTCGACCGCATCGAGTCCAACGAGGCCTTCGCCGCCCAGTCGATCAGCGTCGTGCGCGAACTGGGGTTCGACGAGGCCAGGGTGAACGTCAACGGCGGCGCCATCGCCATCGGCCACCCGATCGGCGCCTCGGGCGCGCGGATCCTCACCACGCTGCTGCACGAACTGCGGCGCAGCGGCGGCAAGAAGGGCCTCGCCACTCTTTGCGTCGGCGGCGGCATGGGCGTCGCCATGGCGGTGGAGGCGATGTGACGCTCGCGCCGCTCGCCGTCACCCCGGCCAAGCGCGCAGCGCGCCGAGCCGGGGCCGGACGAGCCGGCGCCTAGACGAATTCCAGCTTGGCAGCGGCGCTGCCGGCCCCGGCTCTTCGCTGCGCTACGGCCGGGGTGACGACAAGAACAAGCGCGAGGAGGAAACGACATGACCAGGGTGGCTTTCGTCACCGGCGGGACCCGGGGCATCGGCAAGGCGATAACGGCGCGGCTGCGCGCCGCCGGCTACAAGGTCGCGGCGGGCTACGCGTCCAACGAGGTGGCCGCGCAAGGCTGCTGCGACGAACTCGGCGTGATGGTCGTCAAGGGCAACGTCTCGTCTTTCGCCGACTGCGCCGACGCGGTGGCGAAGGTCGAAGCGGAACTCGGCCCCATCGACACCTTGGTGAACAACGCCGGCATCACCCGCGACGCGGTGCTGCACCGGATGACCGAGGAGCAGTGGAGCGAGGTCATCCGCGTCAACCTCGCCTCGATCTTCAACATGACCCGCAATGTCATCGAAGGCATGCGCGAGCGCAACTTCGGCCGCATCGTCAACATCTCGTCGATCAACGGCCAGAAGGGCCAGATCGGCCAGTCCAACTACTCGGCCGCCAAGGCCGGCATGATCGGTTTCACCAAGGCGCTCGCCCAGGAGAACGCCAAGAAGGGAATCACCGTCAACGCTATCGCGCCCGGGTACATCGACACTGAGATGGTGCACGCCGTACCGCAAAACGTGCTCGAGCAGATCGTGGCGGGCATTCCGGTGGGCCGGCTCGGCATGGCCGACGAGATCGCGCGATGCGTCGCCTTCCTCGCCGCGGAAGACGCCGGCTACATCACCGGTTCGACTCTTACCGTTAACGGCGGCCAGTACATTACCGGGTAGTAAGACGTCCAAGAATCGCCCCAGTCGCGGGGCATTCAACGGAAGATGGCGGCGCCACTGAGGGCATTGGGGTTCACTGTGGCGTGCGCCGTCGCGGTCGTCTGCGCCTCCGCGCCCGCGGCCGCGTTGCGGGCGGCGCCGATGTCGTCGAGGGCGGCGGTGGCCAGCCGGCATGTGGGCGGGCGACCCGACCCGCCGGTGATCAGTCGCTGGGAGACGGACGAGGGCGGCGGCTTCGTGCTGGACCTCTCGATGCCGCACCCGCTCCTGAAGTTCGATGACAGCAACGAAATCTGGGTGTTGAATCCGTCGCCTGGACCGCGCGGCGACGTCATCTACCGCAACGATCTGGGCGAGGAGGTGCTTCGCGCCACCCGGCTGGGCGGCATGACCGTGTTCACCTCCACGCGCCCGGATGGTTCCGCGGCGGCCCTGGACGGAATCTCGACCCCGCTGCGCGTCGCCGCGCTCAACGCCGAGGCGCTGTACCGGCGCTTCCTGGTCGCCACGCTGCGGGCCAGCCGCGCCGCGCAACATCAGGTGAGCTTCGAGACCGGCGCCGACGCCGAACCGGCCACCGCCCCGCTTTTCGCCGACGCCGCCCTGGTCACCAGCGAAGCCTTCGTCGACATGGCCAGCCGCCCGATCAACAAGGGGCTTCTGGCGCGCATCAACGGCGTGACGATCACCCAGGGCTCGCGCCCGAACGTCGCCCTGGCCAAGGGCGTGCTCACCGTCACCCTGGTCCCGGCCGCCGGGCTCGCCGGGCGTCCGTCCTCGCGCTGGATCGAGCGAGCCGTCGGCGCCAGGTAGTCAGGCCGTCCGCCCGCGCCAGGCGCACTGGCGGGGTCGCGAAGCGGGAACGGAACGATGGCGCCCTTCGTTGTGATGGCTCGAAATCGGTGCGCGCCGCCCGTTCGTGCGAGGAAAGATCACATGTTGGGTTGGGTCCTGATGTTCGCGATCTTGTCGCTGATCGCCGGCGCGCTCGGTTTCTTCGGCCTTGCCGGCTTCGCGGCTTCGGTCGCCAAACTACTGTTCTTCGTCTTCCTGGTGCTGCTGGTGATCAGCTTCCTGTTTCGGGCGATCCGGGGCCGATCCGTCCTCTGAGCCGCGAAGGACCGGGCGCGCGGCGCCGGGCGTAAGCGGGCCGGCGGTGTCTAAACCAAATCTCGCCAGCAGCGCGTCGCCGCGCCCGGCCAGGGAGTCGCGGCGTGGACCCCGCGGGCGATGGCGCGGGCGAGGCAGTCGGCGGCGAGGGCGCCGAGGCGGCTGATCGCCACGTGGCGCGGACCCGCCAGCGGCTTGCGGCCGGTCGCCAGAGCGAAGACAACGTCCCCGTCGACCGGGGCGTGGGCCGGCCGGATGGCGCGGGCGAGACCGTCCTGCGCCATGATCGCAACTCGCTGCGCTTCCGCGACGCTCAGCGTCGCGTCGGTGGCGACGCAGGCGATGGTGGTGTTGGTACGATGCGACATGTCGCCCTGGGCGGCGCCCTTGGCCAGCCCCCAGTCATCGGACCGCGCCGACAGGCCCGACGAGCCCAGACCTCCGAACTCGCCGTCGATCTCGTACGGCGCGGCCCAGAAGGTCCGGCCGTCCGGTGCGACCACCGAGCCGAAACTGTTGACGGCCACGATCGCTCCGCCGGTCAGGCCGTCCTCGGCGACGATCGACGCCGAGCCGACGCCGCCTTTGAGCTGTCCGGCCATCGCCCCGTAACCCGCGCCGGCCGTACCGAGCGCGAAGGACGCCGCCGCCACGTCCAGCGCGGCCTTGCCGAGGCCGCGGTAGGGCGGCTCCTCGCCCCAGTCCTTGGCGCCGCCGTTGGCGAGATCGTAGAGGATCGCCGAGGGCACGATCGGCGAGGGCGGCGCGTCGGCTGCGGCCGAGAGCCGAAAGCCCCGCTGGCGCGCGCCCAGCACCGCCGTCACCCCGTCCGCCGCCGCAAGGCCGTAGACCGAGCCGCCGCTGAGCACGACCGCGTCCACTGCATCCACCAGCGTCTCCGGCCGCAGGGCGTCGGTCTCCCGGGTCCCTGGGCCGCCGCCGCGCACGTCGCAGGCGCAGACCGCCCGGTCGTCGGCGACGATCACGGTGACGCCGGTGCGAACTCGCGCGTCCTCTGCCTGGCCGACGCGCAATCCTGCGACGTCGGTGATCAGATTGCGAGGTCCCGGTCCGGCGCCCATGCCCTGCTTGCTAGAACGGCCGCCGTTCGGTTGTCCACGCCGGCGGGGCGGTTATGGTGCGTCACCTTCGCTTCGAGATGGATTCATGTCGCGGAAGCTTGCCGTCGTCCTCGCCCTCGCCGCAACGCTCGCGGCGCCGACCCTGGCCCGGAGTCAGGGACCGAGTGGCCCGGCTCAGGCTCCGCAACCGCCCGCCGGGCCGGTGATCGAGCCGCACGCCATGGTCTCGGCCGCCAATCCGCTGGCCGCCGCGACCGGCCTGAAGGTGCTGCGTGAAGGGGGCTCGGCCATGGACGCGGCGGTGGCCGTGCAGGCCGTGCTGGGCCTCGTCGAGCCGCAGAGCTCCGGCCTGGGGGGCGGGGCGTTCATGGTCTACTACGATGCCAAGACCAAGCACGTGACCGCCTACGATGGCCGCGAAGTCGCGCCGATGGGCGCGACGCCGGACATGTTCCTGGGCGCGGACGGCAAGCCTCTGCCGTTCTTCCAGGCCATCCTCTCCGGCCGCTCAGCCGGCGTGCCGGGGGCGGTGGCGATGCTCTACCTGGCGCACCAGGAACACGGCCGCCGGGCGTGGTCGAGCCTGTTCGGAGATGCGGAGAAGCTGGCGGACGACGGCTTCGTGGTGAGCCCGCGGCTCGACTTCATGATCCACCTGACCATGGCTCCGCAGCCGAGCGCGCCGGACGCGGTGCGCTATTTCACCAAGCCGGACGGGACCAAGTACAAGGCCGGCGACGTCCTGAAGAACCCGGCCTACGCCGCGACCCTGCGCCTGCTCGCGGCCGAAGGGCCGCGCGCGCTGCTCACCGGCCGCATCGCGAACGACATCGTCGGGCGCCTGGCCCAGGGGCCGTTGCCGGGGACCATGACCCTCGCCGACCTCGCCGCCTACAAGCCGCACGAATCGGACGCGCTCTGCCGGCCCTACCGGGTCTACCTGGTCTGCACCAGCCAGGCGCCGTCCGGCGGGCCGGCCCTGCTCGAGGAGCTGGGCCTGCTGGAGCACACCGACATCGCCTCGCGCGGGCCGAACGACGCGCAGGGCTGGCTCGAGCTCGCCGAGGCCGAGCGGCTGATGTACGCGGACCGCGACAAGTACGAAGGCGACCCGGCCTTCGTCAGCGTCCCGATCAAGGGGCTGCTGGACCCCGCTTACCTCGCCGAACGCGCCAAGCTCATCGGCGACCATGCCGGCCCGCCGCCGCTGCCGGGCCATCCCGCCGGCGCCCTGGCCGTCGGCCCCGACCACACCCTCGAGCCCGGCGGCACCTCGCACTTCGTCATCGTCGATACCGAGGGGAACGTCGTCTCGATGACCACGACCGTGGAGAGCATTTTCGGGGACGGACGGATGGTCGACGGCTTCTTCCTGAACAATCAGCTTACGGACTTCTCCTTCAGCCCCGTCGATCCGGACGGCGCGCCGGCCGCCAACGCCGTCGGTCCCGGCAAGCGTCCGCGCTCGTCGATGGCCCCCAACATCATCCTGGACCGGAACGGCGACTTCGCCGTGGCCGTGGGCTCGCCGGGCGGCAACGCCATCCCGTCGTACGTGCTGAAGGCCATCGTCGGCGTCATCGACTGGAAGCTGCCGATGCAGGAGGCGCTGGACCTGCCGAACCTGATCGCCCACGGCGCCGACTTCTACTCAGAGCCTGGCCGCTTTTCGCCGGGCGTGGTCGACGCCCTGAAGGCCAAGGGCGTCACCTTCCAGTCCACCCGCGGCGCCGAAGGCTCGGGTCTGCACGGGATCATGAAGGTCCCCGGCGGCTACGAGGGCGGCGCCGACGATCGCCGCGAAGGCGTCGCGGTGGGGTTCTGAGTCGTTCAGTGTACGTCCATCGCCGCCAGTCTGCTCAGCGCGGACGGCGGCGGGCCCGCCTCGATGCGGCGCAGGATGGCGGCCGCGCTTTCGGCGGGCGTGAGGGCCGAGGTGTCGACCTCGAAGTCGTAGACGCCCGGCGCGTGGACCTGCTCCTGGAACCGGATCACCGGCGCGGGGATCGAGCCGTCCGGCGTATAGCCCGCGCCCCAGGTGGCTTGCCGGCGCGCGACGATCACCTCGATCGGGCAGCGGACGCCCACCAGCCACGCGGGCAGGCCGGCGAGCCGTCGGGCGCAGTCAGGCAGGATGCCGAGCGGCCTGGAGTAGCCGTCATGGTGATCCAGGTCGGCCACGACGTTGACGCCGAGCCGGCTGTGCGCGGCGATCGCCTCGTAAAGGCCGGCGTAGAGGCTGGCCACGACCGGCTCCAGGTCCGGCCGCTCGCCGCCCGGCCGGAGCCCGATGCCGGGCCGGTAGCGCGCCGGCGTCATCGCCATGAAGCCATCGACCCCGAGGTTCATCCAGACGCCGTCGAAGCTCTCCTGAATCGCCCGCGCGATGCTGGTTTTGCCCGAGCGCGGGACGCCGTTGAGCAGGACGATCCGGCCGGGCGAGGGGCGTTGCGACATGCGGCCAAGTCTCTCC
>DATJRL010000249.1:0-16921 GCA_035504785.1 Caulobacteraceae bacterium | reverse complement strand
GCCGAGGGCGAGCGCCACCTCGCCGCGCGCCACCCAGCCCCACACCTCGCGCGGCGTGGGCGCCGAACCGCCGGCGGTCGGAAGCGCGACGTCAGCCATGCGGACGGAAGCTCTCGGCGACGATGCGGCCGACCTCGGCGTGGGCGGCGTCGCGTTCGGCGTCGGTGGCGCGCTCGGCGCTCAGGTAGCAGGCGATCACGATCGGCCCCGACGGGGTCCAGGCGACCGCGATGTCATTGGCCATGCCGTGGGCGCCGGTGCCGGTCTTGTCGGCCACGCGCCAGGCGGCCGGCAATCCGGCGCGCAGCCGCGACTTGCCGGTCTGACAGTCGACCATCCAGCCCACGAGACGGTCGCGCGATGAAGCCGAAAGCACCTTGCCCAGCGCCGCCAGCTTCAGGTCGGTCAGCATGGCCAGCGGCGTGGTGGTGTCGCGCGGATCGCCGGGAATGGCGGTGTTGAGGGCGGGTTCGGTGCGATCGAGGCGGCTGGAGGCGTCGCCCAGCGAGCGCACGAAGCCGGTCCAGCCCGCAGGCCCGCCGATCGCCGCCAGCACCAGGTTCGCGGCGGTGTTGTCGCTGTACTCGACGGCGGCGGCGCAGAGGTCGGCCAAGCGCATGCCGCCGCCCGAGAGATGCTCGCGGGCGACGGGCGCGTACGGGAGGAGATCTTTCTCGCCATAAGCCACGAAGCGGTCGAGACGTTCGGCGCCGCGATCGACCAGGGCCAGCGCCGCGGCCGCCGCCATGGCCTTGAACGTGCTGCACATGGCGAAGCGCTCGCCCTCGCGATGGCCCAGCGCCGCGCCGCTGGCCACGTCGAGCGCGGCGACGCCGAGGCGCCCGCCAAGCCTGGCCTCCAGGGCCGCGAAACGATCGACGGCCGCCAGCGCCGGGGCGGCCCAGACGCTGGCGGCCGCGCCGGCGACGATGCTGCGGCGGGAGAAGAGTTCCGACATCGTGGCTTACGCGGCGCTCGCAGTTCCCTGTTGGGGCGGCGGCACCGCGACCCCGGCGTCTGAGTACTCCTTCAGCTTGTTGCGCAGGGTACGGATCGAGATGCCGAGGATATTGGCCGCATGGGTGCGGTTGCCGAAGCAGTGACTGAGCGTCTCGATGATCAGCTGCTGCTCCATCGCCGCGACGGTCTGGCCGACGAACGCCCGGTTCGCCGCCTCCGCCGCCAGGGACGCGGCGCGGGCGGTGTCGGCGGAGGGCGAGGCGGCGCTCATCGGTGCGCCGTCGGGCAGGCGAACCGCGAACTCCTCGATCTCCGGGCCGGTCGCCAGCAGCACCGCGCGGTGCATGGCGTTCTCCAGCTCGCGGACGTTGCCCGGCCAGCGGTGCGACAGCAGGCGCTGGCGAGCGCCGGCGCCGATCGGCCGCTCGGGGACGCCATTGGCGGCGGCGTACTTCTTCGCGAAGTGCTCGGCGAGCGCGACGATGTCGCCCGGCCGTTCGCGCAGCGGCGGCAGCAGCAGGTTCACGACGTTGAGGCGGTAGAGCAGGTCCTCGCGGAACGTCCCTTCGCGCGCCGCCTTCGCCAGGTCGCGGTTGGACGTGGCGATGACGCGGATGTCGACCTTGACCGGCTTGGAGCCGCCGACGCGGTCGATCTCGCGTTCCTGCAAGGCGCGCAGCAGCTTGGCCTGCAGGCGCCCGTCCATCTCCGAGATTTCGTCCAGCAGCAGCGTGCCGCCGCTGGCCTCCTCGAACTTGCCGATGCGTCGGGCGACCGCGCCGGTGAAGGCCCCCTTCTCGTGACCGAACAGCTCGCTCTCCAGCAGGTTCTCGGGGATGGCGGCGCAGTTGACGCTGATGAACGGGCGCTGGGCGCGGCGGGAATGGGCGTGCAGGTAGCGGGCCATCACCTCCTTGCCGACGCCGCTCTCGCCGGTGATCAGAATCGAGGCCTCGGACGCGGCGACCTGGTCGGCCAGGCCGATGACGGCCTGCATCCCGGGATCGCGGGCCACCATCGTCCGCTCGTCGTCGGAGACGGCGGCCAGCACCGCGGCGATCAGCTCGGCGTCCGGCGGCAGCGGAATGAACTCCTTGGCGCCGGCGAGAATGGCGGCGGCCGCGCGCTTCGGATCGGCGGCGACGCCGCACGCCACCACCGGCACGCGGATCCGCTCGGCCTCGTTCGCGGCGATCAGGGCGGCGATGTCGAGTTCGTAGTCGACCATCAACAGGTCCGCGCCCTGGCCGGCGCGCAGCGCATAAGTCGCCGCCTCGCAGGTCTCCACGTGCGACACCTTGGCGCCGGCGGACATCGCGAGCTTCACCGCGCTGGCGAGCTGTCCGCTCAATCGTCCGACGACTAGCAGCCGCATGTCGTTCTCTCCCTACTGCTGACCGCGATGTTCACGCTGCGGTGTCCCCGTCCTTGATGATTTCCGTCATGGTCACGCCCAGCCGGTCCTCGACGACGACGACCTCGCCGCGGGCCACCAGGCGGTTGTTCACGTAGATGTCGATCGCCTCGCCGACCTTTCGGTCCAGCTCCAGCACGCTGCCCTGGTTCAGCTGCAGCAGCTGGGCGACCGAGAGGTGCGCGCGGCCGAGCACGGCCGAGATGTTGACCGGCACGTCGAAGACCGGCGCGAGGTCGGTCGCGGTCTTCTCCTCGCCCTCGCCGAGCTGCGCGGACACGACGCCGTCGGAGCCGAACTCGTCGAGCTTCAGGTCGGTGGGATCAGGCATTGGGAACCTCGCGATCGGGCGTCAGGGTTGGATCGAGGACGAGCGCCTCGGCGTGCAGTCCCTCGGAGGCGATCGCGCCTTCCAGGGCCTCGGCGATGCGCCGGGCGCCGCCCACCGGATCGAACGCGGCCGAGCCGTCGCCCCACTCGAGCACGAAGGCGGCGGGCGGCATGTCGGGGTCGTCGCGGGCGACGACCTGGCCCGGATACCCGATCGACTCGGCCGTCTCCGCGAGGGCGGCCCGCAGGCGCTCTTTCATGGCCGGCGCGACGCGCAGCACGAGCTTGGGCGTCGCCTCGACCTCGCGCGCCAGCGCCGTGAGCGCGGCTTGCAGCGGCGCTTCGGGAAACCGGGCGCAGGCGGCGTCGGCGATCTGACGTCCGCAGGCGAGCGCCAGCTCCGCGGAGCCGGCCCGGTGCTGGTGGGCCACCGCCGCGAGCGTGGGCAGCGCGGCGCGCGCCGCCTCGGCGATCGCCGCCAGAGCGCGGGCCGTCTCGGCTTCGACCCGCGTCATCGCCGCGGCCTCGCCCTGAAGGCGGGCGACCTCGGTCATGCGATCGACCTCTTCGCGGGCGTAGAGCCGCTTGTAGGGAGTCGCGGACGCGGGGTTCGGGCCGTCGAACACCGTGTCGAAGGTGAACTTGCGGGGCGCGGAGGAAGGAGCGTCGGCCATCAGTAGATCAGCTCGTCATCGCCGCCGGCGCCGGCCAGCATGATCTCGCCCTTGGCCGCGAGGTCCTTGGCCACCTGGACCATCGCCATCTGCGCGGCGTCGACGTCGCGCAGGCGCACCGGCCCCATGCTGTCCATATCCTCGCGCATGATCTTGGAGGCCCGCTCCGACATGTTGGAAAAGAACATCTCGCGCAGCCCGTCCGAGGCGCCTTTCAGCGCCAGGCTCAGCTGGTCCTTCTCCACCGCCCGCAGCAGGGTCTGGACGCCGCCCGGGTCGAGCTTGGAGAGGTCGTCGAACACGAACATCAGGGCGCGGATGCGCTCGGCCGACTCCCGGTTGCGCTCCTCCAGGGCGGCGATGAACCGACTCTCGGTCTGCCGGTCGAAGGCGTTGAAGATCTCGGCCATCATCTCGTGGCTGTCGCGCTTGGAGGTGCGGGCCAGGTTCGACATGAACTCGGTGCGCAGCGTCTGCTCGATCTTGTCGAGGATCTCCCGCTGCACCGGCTCCATGCGCAGCATGCGCATGACGCATTCGAGGGCGAAGTCTTCCGGCAGCGCGCCCAGCACCCGCGCGGCGTGGTCGGACTTGATCTTGGAGAGGACGACCGCGACCGTCTGCGGGTACTCGTTCTTCAGGTAGTTCGCGAGCACGGCCTCGTTCACGTTGCCGAGCTTGTCCCACATGGTGCGGCCCGCCGGACCGCGGATCTCCTCCATCAAGGAGTCGACCTTCTCGGTCGGCAGGAAGGCGGCGAGCAGCTTCTGGGTCTGCTCGTAGGAGCCCATGATGGCGCCGCCGCCGGTCATGCTGGAAACGAACTCCACCAGCAGGTCCTCGACCACTTGCGACGTGACGTTGCCGAGGCTGGCCATGGCCTGGGAGACTTCCTTGATCTCCTCCTCGTCGAGGTGCTGCCAGATGGTGGCGTGTTCCTCGCCGAGCGACAGCAGGACGACCGCCGCCTTCTCCGGCCCGGAGAGCCGCGTGGCGTCGGTGATCGACTTTTTTCCGCGCGGCGAGAGCATCAGGCGCTCTCATGCAGCCAGGAGCGGAGGATGGAGACCGACGCCTCCGGATGCTTGTCCACGAACTCGGCGACGTGGCGGACCGAGGACGCCTTCACCTGACCCTCGATGCGGGCGATGTCGATCTTCTGCTCGATGTCCGGCCCGGGCAGCGCCAACGGTTGTCCGGTGGCGGCGTCGATGTGCACCTGCACGGGCTGGCCGTGTTGCTCCAGGGTGACGACTCGCGTCCCGCCGCCCCCGCCGCCGACCGGGATGAGAGCCGTGCCCGCCGCCATCGCGCCGCTGGCCGCCGCGCGGATCATCGGCCTCAGCACGAAGAACAGGATCAGGAACGAGACCAGCGCCAATACGGCAAGCTCGACGCCGCGCATGATGTCGTTCTTGTCGAACCCCATCAGCGGGCTGGAGGCGGCGACGCCCTCGCCGTCCTCGGCGTCGGGGAAGCGGACGTTGACCACCTGCAGCTGGTCGCCGCGGTCGCTCGAAAAGCCCATCGCGGCTTTCACCAGGTCGTTGAGGTGCTGCATCTCCTCCGCGCTGCGGGGCGCGTAGGGTCCCGGCTTGCCGTCCTTGCCCGCCGGCCCGGTGGTTCCATCGACCGCGACGGCCACGGACAGGCGCTTGATCGTGCCCGGTTGCTGGACCTGGTCGGTGACGGTCTTGGAGATTTCGTAGTTGGTCGTCGACTCGTTGCCGGTGTTGGTGTTGCCGGAGCCCGGCGTGTTCGCCGTCGCCGTGCCGCCCGGCAGGTTGCTGGAGGCCGACGCCGCCGTCGTCGACCCGCCCCCGCTGTTCTCGGTGGAATTCGACTCGTTGGTCTGCTCGGAGCGGACGACCTGGCCGTCGGGGTCGAACTTCTCCTCGTGCGTGGTCATCTGACTCATGTCGATGTCGGCGCTGACCTGCACGCGCGCCTTGCCGACGCCCACTACGCCCTCCACCAGGCTCTTGATGCGCTCGCGGATCGTTTCCTCGATGGCGGCCTTCTGGTCCTGGACTTCCTTGCCGCCGAGATTCGAGTCCCCCTCGGCCGACAGGGTCTTGCCGTGCTGGTCGATGACCACGACG
The DNA here is from genome assembly GCA_035504785.1 of Caulobacteraceae bacterium. GTDB lineage: Bacteria > Pseudomonadota > Alphaproteobacteria > Caulobacterales > Caulobacteraceae > Acaudatibacter. Next base: position 11,441 of record DATJRL010000249.1, on the reverse strand, counting down.
CGTTCCGGCTTCAGGTTCGGCACCGCGCCGGCGATCAGGTTCTGCACCGCCCGCACCTGATCCATCGAGGGCGAGCGGGCGCCGACGCCGATGGTCACCGATGCCGACGGCTGGTCGGTGGTGTCCTGGAACAGCTGCCGCTCCGGCAGCACCAGGTGGACGCGGGCGAAGGTGACGCCGTCGAGCGAGCGGATCGTCCGAGCCAATTCGCCCTCGGTGGCGCGCTTCATGTTGAGCTGCTGGACGAAGTCGGTTTGGCCGAGCGCGTTCTGGGTATCGAAGATCTCGTAGCCGACCGAGTCGGCGGTCGGCAGCCCTTTGCCGGCGAGCAGCAGCCGGGTGGAGGCCACCTTGTCGCGCGGCACCAAGATGGTCGAGCCGTCGCCCTTGACCTCGTACTTGATGCCGCCCTGGTCGAGCGCCTGGGTGATGCTGCCCGCCTCGCGGAGGTCGAGGTTGGAGTAGAGCAGCGCCATCGGCTCGGCCGTGAGGCTCATGAGGATGGCGATCAGCGCCGCGGCGCCTCCCCCGCCGACGCCCAGCAGCACGGCTAAACGGCCGAAGCCGAATCGCTGAATCGCCGCGAGAAACGAGTTCACGTGTGAGACGCCCCGACTTGCCCAAGAACGCGGCTCGGCCTTCTAGGCGCCCGTCGCTAGGCAGGATTTACCCAGTGCAAAGTAAACGCCGGGTTTAAGGATTCGCGCGCCGAGGGTCAGTGACGAGGGGGCGCGCGAGATCCGGCGGCTACTGGAGCAGAGCTGGCCGGTCTGACGGCGCTGGTCACGTCGACTCGCGCACCGATGCGATCTCGTGGTTCGGCCCCTTGGTCACCACGAGGTCGGCCGCGGCGCGGGCGCGGATGATGTTCTCGCGCAGGTTCGGCAGATTGACGCCGCGCCAGACCTGGCCGGCGAAGGCTCGCGTCTCGGCCTCGCTCATGTGGCGGAAGCGGGCGTAGAAGGAGGCCGGGTCGTGCTCGGCCCCGCGCCAGAGACCCACGAACCGCTCGGTGAACCACCGCGCCACATCGGTCTCATCGGCGTCGAGGTACATCAGCAGGTCGAGGCCCAACGCGGCGGCGCCGTCCTGCAGACCAAGCCCTTCCACCAGCAACAATCCCGGCGGATTCACGCGCCTTACGAGGGTCGGGTCGATGTCGTAGATCACGTGCGAGTAGCCGGGGAATTCGGCCGGCCCCTTCCGGATCGCGGCCAGGGCCGCGCGCATCCCGTTGACGTCATAGCTCTCCGGAAAGCCCTTGCGCATCAGGAGGCCCTTGGCCTCCAGCGCCGCGTTGCTCATCAGGAAGCCGTCGGTGGACACGATCTCCACGGTCTCGCCCCGCGCGCCGAGCAGCTGCTCGAGCTGGGCGGCGAAGGTGCTCTTGCCCGCCGCCACCGCGCCGGTGATCCCGACCAGGAAGGGCGAGCGGGCGCCGCGACGCGCCAGAATCCGGTCGGCGAGGTCGGCCAGGCTGGGCGCGAGGCTGGGGGCGAGCTGGGTCATCGCCCGCCATCGTGCCAGCAAAGCCGCCGCCCGGCGAGACCGCCGCTTCGCCTGAAGTCTCAGGTAGCGCTTGGCGATGCGGCGGCAGATGGCTCATGCTCGCCCCATCTGGAGGAACGATCATGGCCGACACCGGAATGACCCTGGCCGAGGAAGCCCGCGCCAAGGCCTACGCGACGCCGCTGGACGAGTTCCAGGAGCACGCCATCGAGCACTTCACCTCCGACACGCTGTGGCCCTGGTTCGAGCGACTCAGGAAGGAAGACCCGGTCCACTACTGCGCCAACAGCGAGTACGGACCGTACTGGTCGATCACCCGCTACGCCGACATCGTCGCCTGCGAGAGCGACGTGGCGCGGTTCTCCTCGTCCCAGGCCAACGGCGGCATCACCCTCTTCGTCGAGCCCGAGAACGACGAGCGCACCCTGCGCAGCCAGGCTCGCGCCGTCGCCGACCCCGTCGCGTACATCGAGGAGCGATCCAACTTCATCGCTCTCGATCCGCCGCGCCACGACGCCCAGCGCAAGGTGGTGGCGCCGATGTTCTCCACGCCCTCGCTGGCGAACCTGGAGCCGCTGATCCGCTCGCGCGCGGCGACGATCCTCGACGAACTGCCGATCGGCGAACCCTTCGACTTCGTGGACAAGGTGGCGGTCGAGCTCACCAGCCAGATGCTGGCGACGCTGTTCGACTTCCCGTTCGAGGAGCGGCGGCTGTTGCCGCGCGTCTCCGACATGATCCTCTCGGGTCCCTCCGAGTCGCCCAGCGAGGAGATGCAGCGCCAGGCGGAGATGTACGCGACGCTGACCAAGATGACCCAGCTGTGGGACGAGCGGTGCGCCAAATCGAGCGGCGGCGACCTGATCTCCCTCCTCGCCAACGATCCGGCCACCAAGGGGGACGACGACCCCCAGAAGTACCTGAGCAACATCATCCTGCTCATCGTCGCGGGGTCGGACACCACCCGCCATTCGATCACCGGCGGCCTCCTCGCCCTCAACCAGCACCCGGCCGAGTACGCCAAGCTGCGCGCCGATCCGGAGCTGCTGGCCAGCGCCGTGCCCGAGATCATCCGCTGGCAGAGCCCGGTGGCCTACATGCGCCGCACCGCGCTCGAGGATGTCGAGGTCGGCGGCAAGACCATCCGCAAGGACGAGAAGATCGCCATGTGGTACGTCTCCGGCAACCGCGACGAGGACGCTATCGAGCGGGCGAGCGAGTTTCTTATCGACCGCGCCCGGCCCCGCCAGCACGCCGCTTTCGGCTTCGGCATCCACCGCTGTCTTGGCCAGCGTCTGGCCGAGATGCAGCTGCGCGTGGTCTGGGAGGAGATGCTGAAGCGCTTCCCGGTGATCGAGGTCGTGGGCGAGCCGACCCGGCTCAACTCCAACTTCGTCAAGGGCTATACCCGCCTGCCGGTGCGCATCCCGGCCTGAGGAGTTCGCGCGATGGCCGACGACGTCGTCATCTTCCACAATCCGAACTGCGGCACGTCGCGCGACGTGCTGGCGGCGCTGCGCGAGGCGGGCAAGTCGCCCAAGGTGGTCGAGTACCTCAAGGTCGGCTGGACCGAGCCGCAACTGAAGGACCTCTTCGCCCGCGCCGGCGTGACCCCGCGCGAGGCGATGCGGGTGCGCGGCGCGCCGGCCGAGGAGCTCGGACTCACCACGCCAAAGGCGACCGACGCGGCCATCCTGAAGGCGATGGTCGCCCACCCGATCCTGGTCGAGCGTCCCTTTGTGGTGACGCCGAAAGGGGTGGCGCTCTGCCGACCGGCGGACAAGCTGCGGGCGCTGCTCTAGTGCGGTGAACCAGAAGTTCGCCTGATCGTGGGGGCGGGCGCGGAGGTGAACCTCAGGTTCGTAAACCACACTAGAATCATAGACTTCCTAGTGTCCTCATCGAGTCCGAAGTTCGCCCGGCGCTCGCCCCATGCGGTTGCGAACTTCGGACTCGGGACACTAGCTCCGTCAGACTGCTCTGCGCAGTCTCGGGCGCGTTCGGTTGAAGATCGGGCCGCCCGGCGCGTACCAACGGGCTTTCTTGCGCACGGCGGGGCTGGGATCGCAGCTCGCGGCCGTCTGAAGCGCCTTCCTCGCCGCGCCGCTCTCGTGCACAAGACGCCCCACGACCTCGATCGCCATCGCCCGGACGTGCGCGTCGGCGTCGTCGGCGAGGATGCGCAAGGCGTCGGGCAGCGCCTTCGCGCGGTCGGGCTTGTCGCCGGTCTTGCACTTGTCGCAGGCAAGGGCGTGCAGCGCGGCGACGCGCACGCCAGCCACGGGGTCGTCCAACACCCCGATGAGATCGCCCAGCTCCCCCGGCGCCAAGTAGTGGTCCAGGAAACGGGCGCAGTAATAACGGACCGCCGCGTCCGGATGGCGGAGGCCGGCGCGAACGGCGGACATGGCGCCGGGCCCGAGCGCCAGCAGCTCGCGGAAAACCGCTGGCGCGTGGTGGCGCACCGCAAGGCGTTCGACGAGATCGGCGGTCGTCTCGGACATGGTGCTCAGTCTACACGATCCGGGCGGCTCCCGACACGGACGCGGAACCCGACGGCGCCGCGCACATCGCTCATTAACCCTGATCGGCGACCCTCCCGTCGATCCGCCATGCGCCACCTTCCGACATCGCCGCGCCAGACCCTCGCCGTTCGCGCGGCGATCGTCGGCGCCGGCGTCCTGCTGCTCGGCATCGGCTGGCGGTTGACTTCGGCCGAGCCGGCTTCGGCGGCCATCGCCCAGCCGGAAGACGCCTCCGATACATCGACCGTCGCGCCGGCCGACTATGTCCCCGAGGACAACTCGCCGATCCCCGCCACCACCGACCCGCTGGGCCGGATCGATCAGACGCCAGCGTCCGACGGACCGACCGCGCCCCTGGACTTCCTGCGGGTAACCTCGAGTTTCGGCATGCGTCGCCATCCGATCCTCGGCTTCAGCCGCATGCACCAGGGCGTCGATTTCGCCGCCAAGGAGGGCGCGCCGGTGCTGGCCGCGGCCGACGGCGTCGTCACCCAGGCCGGGCCCGAGGGCGGCTACGGCAACCTGCTGCGCATCCGCCACGCCGGCGGATGGGCCACCGGCTACGCCCATCTCTCATCCTTCGCGCCGGGCGTGCGTCCCGGCATGGCGGTGACGCGCGGCGAGGTGGTGGCCTTCGTCGGCCACACCGGGCTCGCGACCGGGCCGCATCTGCACTACGAGGTCAGCTTCAACGGCGTGAAACTCGACCCGATGCAGACGCCCTTCGGCGGCGCGCCAGCTGACGATCCGCACGCCGGGGCCTACCGGGCCGCCTACGTCGACGTGGCGCCGACGCCGTCGCCAACGGGTCCCGCGACGCTCCGCGGGCCGCTTCGGACGGACATCCCAGGGGCCTGATTTCACGCCAAATCGGCTTGCGCCCCGCGTCGCGATTATGGCCAATGCCTCGACCTCGGCCTCGAGGTCCCGAGCCGCCCCGTTCGAGAAGGCGGCCGGCGAGCGATGGGAGACGAAACATGAGCGTCGTGGAAGACCTGCGCGAGCTTGACCTCACCGAGGCGGTGACCACCTCCAATGGCCCGATCCGGGGCTATCGCGCGAACGGGCTCCGGATCTTCAAGGGCGTCCGCTACGCCGCGCCGCCGCTGGGCAAGCTGCGACTCCAGCCGCCGCAGCGGCCCGAACCGTGGACCGAAGCGGTCGAAACCGTGAGCCTCGGCGCGCCGGCGATCCAGGTCGGCATCGCGCCCGGCGAGACCACCGGCGGCCGCAGCGCCGGCGATCCGCCCGCGCCCGGCCAGCCGGGCACCGACGAGGACTGCCTGTTCATCAACATCTGGACGCCCTCGCTCACCGGCAAGCGGCCGGTGATGGTCTGGCTGCACGGCGGCGGCTTCGCCAACGGCTCCGGCGGCGCGGCGATGTACGACGGCGAGGCGCTGGCCCGTCGCGGCGACGTGGTGATGGTGACGGTGAACCACCGCCTCAACGTCTTCGGCTACCTGCACCTCGGCGACCTCGGCGGCCATCCCTCGTCCGGCGAAGCCGGCATGCTGGACATCGTCATGGTGCTGGAGTGGGTGCGGGACAACATCGCCAGGTTCGGCGGCGATCCGGGCTGTGTCACCATCTTCGGCGAGAGCGGCGGCGGCATGAAGGTCGCCGCCCTGCTCGCCATGCCCGCCGCGGCCGGCCTCTTCCACCGCGCCGTCATCCAGAGCGGGCCGTGGCTGAAGGCCGTCTCGCGGGAGAACGCCACCAAGTACGCCCGCGCGTTCCTGGATCAGCTCGGGATCAAGCCGGGCGAACTCGGCAAGCTGGAAACGCTGTCGGCCGCCGAAATTCAGGCGGCGGCCGCCAGGGCCGCTCCGCCCAACGTCATCGCCGGCTTCAGCCCCTGCGTGGACGGCATAGCCCTGCCCCGCGACCCGTTCGACCCCGACGCGCCGGCGATCTCCAAGGACGTGCCGGTGATGATCGGCACCAACAAGGACGAGGCGACGCTGTTCCTGTTCGCCGACCAGCGCTTCGGCGACTACACCGAGGAGGATCTGGCCAAGCGCGCCAGGCAGGTCGCCGGCGACAGGGCCGACGCCCTGATCGCCGCGGCGCGCCAGACCTTCCCGGACTATTCGCCCAGCCATCTCACGGCGACGGTGCAGACGGTCACCATGTTCTGGCGCGACTCGATCGCCACGGCCGAACGCAAGGCCGCGCAGGGCGGGGCGCCGGCGTTCATGTACCTGCTGGAGTGGGAGACCACCGCCGCGCGCGGCAAGCTGCGCAGTCCGCACGCTCTGGAGATCCCGCTGGTGTTCGACAACGTCGGCAAGGCCGTCAGCTTCATGGGCCGCTCCGACCCGCAAGCCGTGGCCGAACAGATGAGCGAGGCCTGGCTCGCCTTCGCCCGCACGGGCGAACCTTCGACGCCGGCTCTGCCGAAGTGGCCGGCCTATGAGCCGGGCAAGCGCGCCACCATGGTCTTCAACTCGACGAGCCGGGTGGTGGAGGATCCCTACCCGAAGTTGCGCGCTGCCGCTGGAGCCTGACGACGTGGTCTGGCGACGACGTGGTCTGGCTAGGAGCTAGGCGGCGAACCTGGCGTAGAGCGCGGCGATGCGGGCCACGGCGGTCAGGGCCTCGGCATGGTCGGGCGTCTCGTTGTCGTCGCCATAGCCGCGCATATCGCCCCCCTCCAGCATCTGCAGCACGATCCCGTCCCGGCGCGAGAGCATGTTCACGTCCTCGTAGATCACCCCGTAGTCCACCTCCGGCTGCGGGATCAGCCAGGCGATCTGGCCGCGAACCGGCACGATGCTGTCGTCACGCCACAGCGCCCGCGCGCCATAGCCCGTGCAGTCGATCACCACCTTCTGCGGCAACGCCGCCAACTCGGACGGTGCGTGGAACTCGGTGCGCTGAATCCGACCGCCAGCCAGCAGGAAGTCGGTGAGCAGCGTGTGACCATAGTCGGCGATGTTGAACATCATGGACGAGTAGCGACGCACCCTGGCGTTGCGGAACGGCGTCGAGCCCGGCGGCAGCGGCGTGGATGGCGCCTGGAGGTCGAGGATGCGCTCGCTGTAGTCGGCGAAGTCGAGCGAGCCGGGCAGCTCGCCCCCGCCCTCAGTTTGCGTGTCGGCCACGATGTAGCGGTCGTTCCACTCCACCGGCGAGCCCGGCAGGCCGAGATAGGCCCGATAAGCCTTGAACGAGATCCGGGTCATCCGCTCCCAGAGGGCCGGGAACCCCGCCGCGACCTTGCTGGCCAGCGCAATGCGCGAGTCGGGCGTGAAGCTGCCCGTGGCGCGAACGGAGCGGGTCTCCGGCAAGTACTCCTTGGCGTAGATAGTGACCTTCGCCCCGGCGCGCTGGGCGAGGATCGCACTGGTGAGGCCGATCGCCCCGCAGCCGATCACGGCGATCTCCGCCGGACTCGCCGTCATGGCCTTTTCCAACGCCACTGTCGCCGACCCCCAGGACAGCGACCAGCCGCTGCCGCCGTGGCCGTAGTTGTGCACCACCAGTTTGTCGCCCACTTGCTCGGCGTCGAGCCGCGGTCCTTCCGCTCGGAACGGCCGAAGACAAACGGTGACGTCGAAGATGCGGTCCGGGCTGGCGCGAACCGGCGCGAGGGAAATGTAGCCGGCGGGTCGGGCTGTGCCGCCTATGCCCCCAACAGGCTCCGTCGCACAGCCGCCCAGACCCGCGAGGGCGAGCCCGCCGGCGCCCTGCAACATCCGACGGCGATGCGGGCGGGCGTGATCACTCTGGCTCAAGGTCGGCTCCGTGCGAAGCGGCGGGTGTAACCTCGCGTGGCGGCTCAGTCATCCAGCGCCAGCAGGGCGAAGCTGGCGAGCCAGTGTTCGCCCATGTAGTGTTCAGCCAGATGCGGCAAGGCGGCTCCGAGGTGCAGCGCCGCGGCGTCCTCCATTCGCTGACGCAACTCCGAAGGCGCGGCAGGGGCCAGGTGCTTCCAGCACCAGGCGCGGCTGAGGTTCAGGCCGTCGAGGTGGGCGATCTGGCCGTCGGAGCGGTCGCCGACCTGAGCCGGCTCGAACAGCGCCGCCGGTTCGCCCCGGGCCAGGTCCGGCAGGAAGTCGGCGAACCAGGCGGCGAACTCGCCCGCCGGCAGCAAGCGGCGCAGGCACTCGGCCTCCATCAGCGTCGGCGACAGGAAGTCGGCGCCGCTCGGCTCGAACGGCCGGGCGTCGCGATCGCCGGCGAACCAGCGGCGGGCGGCTGCGGTCAGCGACGCGCCGAAGCCTGCCTCGGCCGCGAACGGCGCGTAGCGATGCGCCAGCGCCAAGGCGAAAGCGGAGCTGCCATGGGTCCCGACCCGGACTGGGTAGGTCGCCTTGGGCAGCCAGGCCAGGAACCGGGCCTCGAAGGCGCGCGCCAGCGGCCGCGTCGCCGCCGCCCAATGCTCGCCGGCCGCCGTCTCGTGCTGTTCCAGTTCGGCCTGCAGCATCAACAGCCACGCCCAGCCGTAGGGCCGCTCGAAGCCGCCGGCGCTGGGTCGCGCCAGGTAGGCGAGCTCGCCGGCGACATTCGCTTCCGTGAACGCCGCCTCGAGCCACGCTCCGGTGCGCCCAGCCTGGTCGATGCCTGGGAACCGCCGCAGCACGCGCGCCAGCAGCCAGTGACTGTGCACCGAGGAGTGCCAGTCGAAGCTGCCGTAGAAGATCGGGTGCAGGACGCGCGGACTATCCAGGTCCGCCGGCCCGGTGATCACGTGATCGAGCTTGTTGGGATACTCGCGGCCCACGTGGCCGAGGGCGATGCCCGCGAACCGGTTCGCCAGCTCAGGCGTCAACGTCAGCACACGGGCCATCGCGTCCATCAAGATGTCCTCCGCGACCGGTGATGCTATAGCCCTCCTCGAACGCGCTGGTGGGAGCTTTCGTCCATGCGTCTTGGTGTTCTCGCGGCTGCGCTCGCGGCCCTCGCCCTGTCGCCCGCGCCAGGCCTCGCGCAGTCCGGGGACGCCGGTCCCGACGCGGGCATGAACGCGGTCAACCGCGACGCCGCCCGCGCCGGACCGCCCAGGATCGACGCGCCGCCCGCCACAGGCTCCCAGGACGCCCACGCCGAGTCCGACTGCGACAAAGGCGACGAGAAGGGCCCCAACGTCCGCGCCGACAGGGCCCGCTGCCGCAAGCTCACCGACGCCGACATCGCCACCGCGCCGATCGCCGAAGTGCGGCAAGTGACCCACCACTCCGTCACCATCGGCGGCCGCGCCATCGCCTACACCGCCACCGCCGGCACGCTGACCCTGCGCGACGACGAGGGCAAACCGACCGCCAGCATGTTCTATGTGGCCTACACCACGGGCGATCCGCGCCGGCCGGTGACCTTCTTCTACAACGGCGGCCCAGGCTCCTCGACGCTCTGGCTGCATATGGGCTCGCTGGGGCCGGTGCGGGTGCTGACCGACAGCCCGCAGCCGACGCACAACGCGCCCTACGAGATCGTCCCCAACGACTCCAGCCTGCTCGACAAGTCCGACCTGGTGTTCCTCGACGCGGTCGGCGCCGGCTTCTCGCGCCCGCTCGGCGACACCAAGCTCTCGGCGTTCTGGGGCACCGACCAGGACATCGACGCCTTCGCCCGCGGCATCGAGCGCTGGCTGACCGTCAACAACCGCTGGAACGCACCGAAGTTCCTGTTCGGCGAGAGCTACGGCACCACCCGCTCGGCCGGTCTCTCCTACCGGCTGCAGAAGGACGGCGCGCAGCTGAACGGCGTCATCCTGCTCTCCTCGATCCTCAACTATGGGCGACGCTCGCCAGGCTTCGACCAGGAGATGATCAACTACCTGCCGAGCTACGCGGCCATCGCCGCCTATCATCACAAGCTCGCCAACCCGCCCGCCGATCTGCCGGCCTTCCTCAAGGAGGTGCGCGACTTCGCCCGCGGTCCCTATGCGCTGGCGCTGGCCAAGGCGCAGGACCTGCCGGACGACGAACGCCGCGCCATCGCCGAGAAGCTGTCGAGCTACATCGGGCTGCCGGTGGACTACCTGATGGCCGCGGACCTGCGCGTCTCGCCCGCCCGCTTCCGCGCCGAGCTGCTGCGCGACCAGCGGCTGATCCTCGGCCGTTACGACGCCCGCTTCACCGGTCAGGACGTCGACGCCGCCGGCGAAACGCCGGAGTTCGACCCGTCCGACACCGGCATCACCGGCGCCTTCGTCGCCGGCTTCCATGACTACCTGTCGAGCCAGCTCGGCTACGACACCCAGCTCAGCTACCGCCCGACCTACTACGACTCGGGCGTCGCCTGGGACTTCGACCACAAGGCCGCCGGCCTGGGCGGGGCCACGTCAGCGACCAACGAGGCGGATGTCGCGCTCGACCTCTCCCAGGCGATGCGCGAGAACCCGCACCTGCTGCTCTACTCGCTGAACGGCATCTACGATCTGGCGACGCCGTTCTTCGGCACCGAATACGACCTCGGGCACATGCAGCTGGACGCCGGCGTGCGCGGCAACGTCCGCTTCGCCTACTACCCCTCGGGCCACATGGTCTATCTCAACCCCGACGCGCTGAAGCAGATGAAGGCCGACCTCGCCAAGTTCTACGACGAGGCCGCGCCGCCAGGGCGGTAACCCTTCCCCCCGCGCTCAAAACTCCCTACCTCGCGCCCCATGTCCTCCTCTCCCGCCGCCGAGGCCGCGCGCCGGCGCACGTTCGCGATCATCAGTCACCCCGACGCTGGCAAGACCACGCTGACCGAGAACCTGCTGCTGGCGGCGGGCGCCATCCGCGCCGCAGGGGCGGTGCGGGCGCGCGGCGAGAACCGGCGCACCCGGTCGGACTGGATGAAGATCGAGCGCGAGCGCGGCATCTCGGTCTCGGCCAGCGCCATGACCTTCGACTTCGACGGCCTGATGTTCAACCTGCTGGACACGCCCGGGCACGAGGACTTCTCCGAGGACACCTACCGCACCCTCACGGCCGCCGACGCCGCGGTGATGGTGCTGGACGCGGCCAAGGGCATCGAGCCGCAGACGCTGAAGCTGTTCGAGGTGTGCCGCCTGCGCGACATCCCCATCGTCACCTTCATCAACAAGATGGACCGCGAGGCGCAGGACCCGTTCGCCCTCCTCGACGAGATCGCCGCCAAGCTCGCGCTGGACCCCGCCCCGCTTTATTGGCCCGCGGGCTCCGGCAACCGCTTCCGGGGCGTCCTCGACCTCCGCGCCGACCGTTTTCTGCCCTACCAGCGCAACGCCGAAGCGCGCGCCGAGCCCGTCGCCTTCCACTCCAACGCCATCGTCCAGCATCTCGACCCAGACGAACTGGGCGAACTGGAGGAAGGCGCGATGCTGGTCAGCGAGGCCGGCAAGCCGTTCGATCCCGAAAGCTTCCTCGAGGGCCACATGACGCCGGTGTTCTTCGGCTCGGCGCTGCGCCACTTCGGCATCGACGAGCTGCTGGA
>DATJRL010000248.1:0-12562 GCA_035504785.1 Caulobacteraceae bacterium | reverse complement strand
GTCCGGGGTGACGGGCTGACGCCGTCTGGCTTCAAACGCGGCCACGAACATGCCGACCGCGCGCACCGGCTGGTGCAGGTCATGACTCGCGGCGGCCCGGAAGCTGGTCTTGGCGGCGTTGGCGCCTCTCGGCGAACTCGGCTCTCAGCCTGTTCGTTGCGGGCGCCGCCGGCAGCTCGGTCGCCGGCGACGCCACCCACGTCGGAGTCGATTATCGGCTGACGTTCTAGCCAAGACTGGCCCGACAATTGGGGATCGGCGCCTGCAAAGTTGGTCGCCCCTGGATTCTCGCGCCCCGTCGCGCATTATCGCCCGGGACTGGATCGCCTTCGCTTCTAACCGGAATGAGCCGATGAACCGCCGTGACCTGCTGGCCGCCGGCCTCGCCATGAGCGGCGCGGCCGTCTTCGACCCGCCGACCGCCCGCGCCGCCGCCATGAGCCGCGTCCGCCCCGGGCAGGCGGGCTGGCCGAGCGCCGCCGACTGGGCGAGTTTGCGGGACGCCGTGGGCGGTCGCCTCGCGCCGGTGGTCATGCCCGACCTCTCCGGCCCCGACGCGCGCAAGCTGCTCGCCAATCCGTTCTACATCGCCGACCAGCCGTCCCTGACCGAAAGCTCCGGCTGGCTCGACGCCTGGCGCTCCTCGCCCAGCGCCTACGCCGTGACCGCGGAGAGCGCCGCCGACATGGCCGCGGCCGTCCGCTTCGCCCGGGGCCACAACCTGCGTCTGGTCATCAAGGGCCGCGGCCACAGCTACCTGGGCGCCAGCAACGCCCCGGATTCTCTGCTGATCTGGACGCGCCACATGGACGACGTCACCGTCCACGACGCCTTCACGCCCCAGGGCTCGACCGATGCACCCGTGCCGGCCGTCTCCTGCGGCGCCGGCGCCATGTGGCTGCACGCCTACCGGGCGGTCTCGGTGGAGCACGGGCGCTATGTCCAGGGCGGCGGCTGCACGACGGTCGGGGTGGCGGGGCTGGTGCAGGGCGGCGGCTTCGGCAGCTTCTCCAAGGGCTTCGGCACGGCCGGCGCGTCCCTGCTGGAAGCCGAGATCGTCACCGCCGACGGCCAGCTGCGCGTGGTCAACCACGTCCACGAACCCGAACTCTTCTGGGCTTTGAAGGGCGGCGGCGGCGGCACGTTCGGCGCCATCACCCGGCTGACGCTCGCCACCCATGAGCTGCCGGAGATATTCGGCTCGGTCAATCTGACCATCCACGCCAAGTCCGACGAGGCCTACCGGCGGCTCATCGCCCGCTTCGTCGCCCTCTACGCCGCGGACCTCTTCAACCCGCATTTCGGCGAGCAGGTGAACTTCGGGCCCGACAACCGACTGGAGGTCCACATGGTCTTCCAGGGCCTGAATGCCGACGTCGCCCGCGCCGCCTTCCAGCCGCTGGTCGCCTTCGCGGACGCCAGCCCGGCGGACTACGAGGGCCAGAAGGCCTTCTCGGTCGCAGGCCTGCCCGCCCGCCATTTCTGGGACGGCGCGCTGATGACCCACATTCCGGGCGCCGGGGTGGCCGATTCCCGCCCGGGCGCCGATCCCAACGACTTCTGGTGGGCGGGCGATGGCGGGCAGGTGGGCGTGTTCTGGTACGCCTACGGCTCCGCCTGGCTGCCGCAGTCGCTGCTGAAGCCCCAAGATCAGCCGCGTCTCGCCGACGCCCTGTTCGCCGCCAGCCGCCATCACGGCTTCGCGCTCCATTTCAACAAGGGCCTGGCCGGCGCCACCGACGCCGCGCTGGCGGTCTCGCGCGAAACCCCGATGAACCCTGACGTCCTCGATGCCTTCGCGCTGGCGATCATGGGCGATGCGGGCCCGACCCTCTTTGCCGGCGCGGCGCCGAACCTGCCGCTCGCGCAGTTTAGCAAGAGCCGCGTGGACGCCGCCATGCGGGCCCTTCGCGTCTGCGCGCCGTCGACCGGCGCCTACGTCAACGAGTGCGACTACTTTCAGGAAGACTGGCAGCGGGCGTTCTGGGGTCCGCACTACGAGCGCCTGCTCGCCGTGAAGCGTCGCTACGACCCCGCCGGCCTCTTCACCGTCCACCACGGCGTCGGCAGCGAGGGCTGGAGCGCCGACGGCTTCACCCGGACGGCCTAGCCGGACGACCTGGACATTCGGTGGCCGTTAAACCGCGAGCGGCGCACGGTGGTCTGGGCCAGACGGCGCCGGTTGCGCTATTCAAGCGAGTCCATAACGCCGCTGGAGGGCACTGGCGATGACGGATCTACACCTCCCACACCCACACATTGCGCTTCGAAAGAAGGAAGGCGCGGCGCTGATCGCCAACGAGCACGTCGGTTTCAACGGCTGGCTCGCGGTGCTGATCACCAAGGTCGTCGGCTCCATGTGGTGCGCCTATGCCTTCGCGGGCCTGGCGCTGATCAGCCTGCCGGCGGCGATTCAGCAGGGAACGGTCGCAATCGTCTCCTGGATCTCGCAGACCTTCCTGCAGTTGGTCTTGCTTTCGGTGATCATGGTCGGCCAGCAGGTCCTGGCGAAGGCCTCGGACAAACAGGCCCTCCAGACATTCAACGACGCCGAAGCCGTGCTGCAGCTCACCGACCAGATCCACCAGCTGATCGAGGTCAACAACAAGCTGACCGACGAGATTCACCGCGTCGTCGGGTGCGGCGCCGACACTGAAGCGTCGCCTTCCACCTCCGCGTAGGGGAGGACAACAGGGCGGTCCGACGACGGCTGGCTGAGCGCCGCCTCTACGACCACGACGGCGCCACCGCGGCCTGGCGTCGTGCGCCGGCGCCTATCGGGGCGACGAACCTTCTCGTCACCGCCAGCGTTCGGCCTGGCGGAGGCTGGCCGGGTACTGGGTGACGTATTGCGCGAGCCGTGGGCGGTCGCCGGTGTTGGGCGAGGCGCCGTGGGCCAGGGCCGAGTGCCAGATGATGAGGTCGCCGGCGTTGGCGGCGATGCGCCGCGCTTCGGCCGAGAGGTCGACGGTGCGCGGATCGACCCCCTCCCCCAGGTTTTCCAGCCAGGCGTCGATGCGCTTGTGCAAACCCGGGACCGCCTCGAACGCGCCCTGCTCGGCGGTTGTGTCGGTGAGGTAGATCACCCCCTGCACCTGGAAGACCACCGGCGGGACGAGGCTGATGTCCCAGTGGAGGCGCGGACCGGGGAACTCGACGCCGGGGCGGACCGGAGGGTTGAAGCTCACCCGGTCGAGGCTGGTCCAGAGGTCGGCCGTGCCCCAGATCTGCGCGAATGCCTTCAAGAGCCGCGGCGATGTCCTGGCGGGCGTCAGCGCCGGGTGCTGGAAGAGCTGGACCATGATGCCGTGGTCGGTCAGCCGCCAGGTCGCCGGGTCTTCGGGGTCGGCGCCCACGCAAGCCCAGACCACGTCGGCCAGGGCTCGCACCGCGTCGGGCGCGATCACCGCCGGGACGATCACATAGCCGTTCTCGTCCCAGAAGCGCAGCTCGTCCTCTCCCAGCACCGGTTCGGCGGCTTCGATGGCTTCGATGCGTCGCCGCACCGCTTCCGGCGCCGGCGCGCCCGCCGCCATCGCTTCGAACCGATCGAGCGCCTCGCGGTCGAGGCCGCCGGCCCGCGCGTCCGACCAGGCCAGCAGGTCTTCCAAAGCGTCGAAGCGAGGCAGGACTTCGCGCAGCTCTTCGGTGGCGATTCCCAGCGTATTGAGGGCGATGCGGTCGAGCGTACGGTCGGCGCCGGTGAGCGGACGCCGCTCGCCGCCTCTGGCTCTGCGCCAGACGGCTTCGACCCGTTGGGCCGCGGCCGACCCTGTCACCCCATCTTGCAGACGCATGGCTGGTCGCGATCATAGACCCGCGGGACAGCCTCCGGCGAGGCCGTCGCTAGCCCGTCAGCGCCGCGGCGAGATAGGGCAGGCTTTCGTCCATCCGGTAGTCGACCGCGGTGTGGTTGTCGTCGAACTCTTCGTAGCGGTGGGCGATCCCCAGTTCGGTCAGCCGCCGCGTGAAGCGCCGGGCGCCGTAGAGCAGGTTGAACTGATCGGCCACGCCGCAGTCGATATAGAGCGCCTTCATCCGTTTCAGCGCGTCCGCCTGCGTCCGCAGCTTCACCACCGGATCGTGCGCCAGCCAGTTGCTCCAGCGCTCCGGAATGAGTTCGCAGGTGTCGGCGGTGACGGGCAGGCGCAGACCCAGGAACTGGGTCGGATCGGGGTCGTAGCTGGCGGCCATGGCGAGGATGTTGACCACCTTCATCGCGCTGTCCGCGGGCTTTCGCGCCGCCTCGAACTTGGTCCACCAGGCCTCGATGGACCCGCCTTCGCGGGCCAGCGCCCGCAGCGTATCGGGCATGTCCGGCAGGTAGCAGAGCTCGAAGGCCATATCGCCCGAGTGGCACGCCGCCACGGCCCAGACGTCCGGGTGGTCCAGCGCATGAACGATGGCGCCATAGCCGCCGGAACTCTTGCCGAACACCCCGCGCCGCCCCTCGCCGCCGCAGCCGAAGCGGCTCTCCACGGCCGGAAGCAGCTCCTGGGTCAGGAAGTCGGCCCACCGGCCCATCGCCGCCGAGTTGACGTACTGGTTGCCGCCCATCCGGGTGAAGCAGTCCGGGAACGCGACCACCACCGGCGGCGCCCGCCCCTCGCCGATCAGCCGATCCAGCCGCTCGGGCACGTTCTCGCGGAATCCGGTCCAGTTGGTGTGGGCCGGCCCGCCGGCGGTGAACCCCACCAGGTCGACCAGCAATGGAAGCCCCGCCCCGTCGCTGCCCGCCGGCAGATAGACGTCGACGATGCGCTCGACGGGATCGCCCAACAGGTTGCCCCGAAGCGCCTGGCTCGCCACGCTCGAGCGCTGAACGCGCCCGGGCGGATGGGTGGTCTTTCGCATGCGCCGACGGCCTCCAAGGGACCCCCAAGTCAGCCCGCCGACCGCCGCGCCGTCAAGGCGCGCAGGGCCGCCCCGACGATGGGCTCGCCATGCATCGGCGCAGATCGGGAGAAAGAGCCATCGCGCATCGCCCAGGCGGGTTGGCGCGGTCGATAGGGCCGGCCCGGGCGGCGGCACTTGACGGCTGGCGGCCGCTTCGTGATCCTGCGGTGGGCTATCGCGGGAAACCGGGGTGAATATGACCTGGGCGGGCAGGCGGGCGACGGTGCTGGGCGCCCTTGCCGTTGCGCTGGCGGCCAGTCCGGTCGCACGCGCCGGTTGCTACTACATCTGCAGCCTCGCCAAGGAAGGCGTGTGCATCGAGCACCGGTCGGGCTGCACGTCGTCGGGCGGGTATTCCCGGCGCGGCGGGGGCAGCGTCAGATATGGCGCGATCGCCTTTAGCCCGAGCAGCTCCCGCTATGGCTATTCCGACAATTACGCCAACCGCTCCCAGGCGGCGTCGAGCGCGCTCGGCCGGTGCGGGACGAGCGACTGCGTGATCGCCACGTGGTTCTACAGCAGCTGCGCGCCCTGTGGCGCGCCAAACGTTGATTTCATAAGCCCACTGGACACAGTTTCTTTTGAGCAACGGAAGCCAGCATCCGGGCGAATTGCGGGCCGTCGGCTTGGTCCACCGGGATCCCGTGGCTGACTAATCCAGCCCACAAGCGGTCAACAACCCGGTCGTCTGGGCCGGGCTTGCTGCGCGCTGGGTCGCGCTGAGCGCAGTAGTCATAGCCAAACTGCACTAGCGCCGCCGTGTCGCCCGCGCTCCACCGGTGCGGCTCAGCCTTCGTCGTGTCGGTAACGAACTTCTCCCATCCTGCCCGATCCTCACCAAGATGGCAGGCCGCGAGGACGACGACGAGCGCCACGGCTACCGCACGCCTGATCGATACCACTTTTCGCCTCCAGTGGGTGGGTTCGAAAACATTATGCCGCTAGTGGCCGGCGCCCTGTCCCGCGTTCAACAGCGAACCACGCTGAAAGCTTCCGGACGAAATCCCCGTGTTTCCTTGTCCTAGCAGCGACCCGCGTTGCAGATTGTTGTTATAGTTAGATTCCTGTTGCTCCACGAGCTGATCTTCGTAAGCAGCCTGCCCACGTGCATTAATCAGACAAGCGCTTGTCTTGCAGTTTCTCGCAGTATTTTCGTAATTTTGCTCAATCTGCTGAAGTCGTTGTGCAAAGACGGCCTGCGCAGACGGCGCAGCTCTCTGAACATATTTTGCGAAGCCGCCGGATCCGACATTGGTGCCGGTGCGTGCGTGCGGGTTGGGATGTGCGCCGTAGCTGAACCGCGCCCCTGTGGTGGGTTGTGGCGCCCCTGCCTGAAACTCGCGAATCCCGGCAGCGCGCGCATAGGCATTGCCCATCTGGACGCCGAGGCTGTTGTTGATCCTCTGCTGCCGTTGTTGAACGTGTTGGGCCTGGCTGCCGGTCAGTCCCTGATACGGCGTCTGGCGTATCGGTGATTGGTGTTGACCCGACTGCTGGGGCGATGCGGCCAACGCAACGAACAATGAAGCTGCTGCCGCGAGGAGCGAGAGGGTCTGGCGAAGCATGCAAATTCTCCATTTTGCCCTCGTAAACCTTTCTCGAGCGATTATGAATGCGGCCTGAATGCTTCAGGACGTCGCGTAGCCTCGGTCCGCCAGCGACTTGGTGGCCGCGAGTTTCCTCAGCCAGCAGCTTCTCCTGATCACCAAGGGCCTCAGCGCGGCGGATCGCGAAATCGAAGCGCGTCGCCGTCGGGAGTGTCTGCAAACCGGAGGGAGGCTAATGGCTGCTGTCCCCGACTCCGCCCTTCCGAAGGTCCGCTTCTTGGATGTTCGAGCCGGCCGCGGGTGCGGGCGGGCGGGCTGCGAGGGTTGCGGGCTGAGGGCGGCGACATTACTTGTAGTGCCTTCAGCGCCGATCTTTGACATCGTAAACACCCACGAGAGCGGTCCATCGCACTGGGCCGGAACATCCCGATGGGGTCGATGACCGTGTCTACGGTGAATCTACGGTGAAACTTCGCTGTCTCGGCGCGTTCGCGCTCTGCAAGCGTCGTCGCGACCGACCCTCGGAACGGTGACCGTAACGGTAAGGAACGGGCGCCAGCGGTGACTGACGGGCGCGTTGCCCGGGCTGGCGCCTCCAGCTGCCGGCGTTTGGAACGTCGCGCTCCGGGGGGTTGACAGGAGGCTCCGCGACTTAGAGCGCGTTGAAACCAGACGCCACGCGCCGTCACCCCGGACAAGCCGCCATCGGCGGCGCCGATCCGGGGCCGGAAGCGCCGTCACCGAGCTGAACGTCGTCTGAGAACCGGCTGGTCGGGCCCCGGCTCTCCGCTGCTTCTCAGCTTCGGCCGGGGTGACGGGGCGGATGCGATTCCGACTCGATTCAACCGGCTCTAAGCGTCGAAGGTGATCACCGAGCGGGCGATGGAGCCGGTCTTCATTTCGGCGAAGGCCTCGTTGACGTCCTTCAGCTTGATCCGGCGCGAGATCATGTCGTCGAGCTTCAGCTTGCCGGCCATGTACATGTCCACGAGGCGCGGCATGTCGACCGGGAAGCGGTTGGAGCCCATCAGCGAGCCCTGGATGCGCTTCTCGCCCAGGAACGCCGCGCCCATCAGGGTGACGGTCTGGCCGATCGGGATCATGCCGATGACGTTGGCCGTGCCGCCGCGGGCCAGCATGTTGAAGGCCTGCTCGGCGGTCTTGCCGAGGCCGATGGCTTCGAACGAGTGGTGCACGCCGCCCTTGGTCATCTCCATGACTTCCTTCACCGGGTCGGTCTCGGCCGCGTTGATGAAGTCGGTGGCGCCGAAGGCCTTGGCCATGTTGTCCTTGGCCGGCGAGGTGTCGATGGCGATGATCCGGCCGGCGCCCGCGATGGCCGCGCCGTTGATCGCCGCCAGCCCGACGCCGCCGCAGCCGATCACCGCCACGGTCTCGCCGGGGCGGACGTTGGAGGTGTGGAACACGGCGCCGACGCCGGTCATCACCCCGCAGCCGATCAGGGCCGCACGGTCGAGCGGCATGTCCTTGCGCACCGCGACGCAGGCGTGCTCGTGGATCAGCATCTGCTCGGCGAACGACGACAGGTTGAGGAACTGCTGGATCGGTTTCCCGTCCTGGGTGATCCGCGGCTCTTCGCCCTGCTCGCGGCGCACGTCCGGGCTCTGGCAGCGCGACATGTGGCCGGTGAGGCAGTGCTCGCAGTGGCCGCAGAAGGCCGACAGGCAGGTGATGACGTGGTCGCCCGCCTTCACGGTGCGCACTTCATCGCCCACGGCCTCGACCACGCCGGCGCTCTCGTGGCCCAGCACGGCCGGCAGCGGGTAGGGGTAGGAGCCTTCGTAGAAGTGGACGTCGGAGTGGCAGACTCCGGCGGCGACGGTGCGGATCAGCACCTCGTGCGGTCCGGGCTTGCCGATCTGGACGTCCTCGATCTCCAGCGGCTTGCCGACCTGGCGCATGACGGCGGCCTTCATGATGCGTCTCCCTCTTTCAAAAAAACGGGCCGGCGCACGCGTGGGCGGCCTCGGAACATGTCGCTTATCGCCGTTCATCCTCGCGGAAGCCAAGCGGAATTCGAGGTTGACTTGCCGGGTGCGATGACCTTTGCCTTGACCGGGTCGCCGCGGACGGGATGGGATGGTCATGAAGCGTATTATCTTGGTCGCCCTGGCTGCTTCGACGCTGGCCGCTTGCGAGACCGGCGGCCCCAACGTCGGCCCGGCGCCGCCGTCGGGCCCAGCCTACATACCCCCGTCCGGCGGCAATGAGGCGTTCCGGGACAGCGACTTCGCCTGGTCGACCGCCTCGGGCAGCGGCGCGATCGACGGCGTCCTGGCGTACAACGGGCCCGGCGGCAGGTACACCTGCAGCGACGTGATCCTGGCGCCGGAAACGCCGTGGAGCCGGGCGCGCATGCGCATCCTCTATCTCTCCACCACCCAGGCCGCGATGCCGGTGGACGACGTGAAGGCTCGCACGCCGCCGGAGCACAGCACCGACTACGCCAGATACGCCCGCAAGGCTTCGTGCGACGCGAACGGCGATTTCAGCTTCACCGGCCTGCCGAACGGCAGCTGGTACGTGATCACCGTCGCGACGCCCGCCAACGGCACCAGGATGGCGGTGATGCGCCGAGTGACCACCAACGGCGGGACCGTCCGGGTGACCCTGCGCTGAGGGGGCGTTCGGCGATGACCGACTTCGCCGAGATCCGCTACGCCGCCGACGGTCCGGTGGGCGTGATCACGCTGGACCGGCCGAAGTACCGCAACGCCCAGAGCTACCGGATGCTCGACGAGATCGACGCGGCGTTCGAGCTGGCGCGCGCCGACGAGAACGTGCGGGTGGTGGCGGTGCGAGGCGCCGGCGGCGTCTTCTCCACCGGCCACGACCTCGGCACGCCGGAGGGTCTCGAATACCGCCGCAACCTGGGCGCCAAGCCCGGCATCCAGACCTACGACCAGTTCAAGAAGTACAACCTCGACCTGCTGCTGAAGTGGCGCAACTTCCCCAAGCCGACCCTGGCCATGGTCGAGGGCTACTGCATCTACGCCGGCTGGATGCTGGCGGCGGCGATGGACGTGATCTTCGCCGCCGACAACGCCGAGTTCCTGGGCGGCTTCGTGGAATACAACACCATCCCCTGGGACATCGGGGTGCGCAAAGCCAAGGAGCTGGTGTTCGAGAGCCGGTTCATCGGCGCGGCGGAGGCCGAGCGCCTGGGCTTCGTCAACCGGGTGCTGCCGCTGGCCGACCTGGAGCGCGAGAGCTTCGCCTGGGCGCGCCGCGTGGCGGAGAACAGCCCCGAGGCGCTGCGCATGGCCAAGATCCAGATGAACAAGGCCCAGGACGCCGCCGGCTTCACCAACGCGGTCGAAGACAGCCTCGGCGACTACCAGGCGATGATGCACATGCCCGGCCTGGAGATGCGCCTGGAAGGCGCGCGCCGGTTGCTGACCGTCGACCTCGCGGTCAAGGGCAAGCGCGGCGAACGCTTCGGGCAGTAGCGACGACGAGCCAAAGCATCAGCGCCGAGCCGCCCGGCGACAGCCGGGCCGCCTTATTCCGCCCGATTCAACCACGAAGGGCACTAAGGGCCCAGACGGGCTCACGGACCAAGCCGGTCGACCTGACTTCGTGTCCTTCGTGTCCTTTGTGGTTCAATGGATGAGCGCCGCCTTCGGCGGCCTAACGGGTTAGCCCGTTCGTGCTTTTCGTGTTTTTCGTGGTTTCAATTTTCCTCGATGGAGCCTCACAGCCGTGACCGACACTTTCCGCGCTCTTCGCCTGTTCAAGACCGACGCCGGCCAGGAGGTGAGGTTCGTCGACGCCACCGACGCCGACCTCGGCGAGGGGGATGTCATCGTGCGGGTGGAGTACTCGACGGTGAACTACAAGGACGGCCTGGCGCTGACCGGCAAGGCGCCGGTGGTGCGGGTGTGGCCGATGACGCCGGGGATCGACTTCGCCGGCGTGGTCGAAAGCTCCGCCAGCCCCGATTTCAAGGCCGGCGACCGGGTGGTGCTGAACGGCTGGGGCCTGGGCGAGACCCATCAAGGCGGCTACGCCGAGCGGGCGCGGGTGAAGGCCGAGTGGCTGGTGAAGCTGCCGGCCTCGATCTCGACCGCCGACGCCATGGCCATCGGCACCGCCGGCTACACCGCGATGCTGAGCGTGATGGCGCTGGAGCGCGAGGGCCTGACGCCGGATCGCGGCGACATCCTGGTCACCGGCGCGGCCGGCGGCGTCGGCAGCGTCGCCATCGCCCTGCTGGCCAAGCTCGGCTACCGGGTGGTGGCCTCGTCGGGGCGCAGGGAGACCGAGGGCGCCTATCTGACCTCGCTCGGCGCCGCCGACATCCTCGACCGGGCGGAACTCGCCGGGCCGGCGCGGCCGCTGGGGCGCGAGCGCTGGGCGGGCGCGATCGACGCCGTCGGCAGCCACACCCTGGCCAACGTGCTCTCGATGACCAGGTACGGCGGCGCGGTGGCGGCCTGCGGTCTCGCCCAGGGCATGGACCTGCCGGGCAGCGTCGCGCCGTTCATCCTGCGCGGGATCACGCTCTGCGGCATCGATTCGGTGATGTGCCCGGGACCGCGGCGGCAGGAAGCCTGGCGGCGCCTGGCCGCCGACCTCGACCTCGGCAAGCTCGCCGCCATCCGCGTCGACGCCCGGCTGGAAGATGCGCCGCGCCTCGGCGCCGACATCGTGGAGGGCAAGGTGCGCGGCCGCGTGGTGCTGCGCGTGGCCCCATGAACCGTCGTTAACGCTCCGTTCACTCTGGGTTCAGCCTGCCGGCGCGAGGGTCTCGCCGAGAACGTCGGGCGGAGCCCTTCGGGCCGCCACACGTTTTAGGCCCTGAACCAGAGGGACTGAGCGGACCCAAAGGAGTGTTTCCAGATGCGTAAGTTGATCACCACGGGTGTGGCGGCGCTGACAGCAGCGGCCTCAATCGGCGCGGCGGGCGCGCCGGCCGTGGCGGCCCCGTCGCACGGCGGCGGTTTCCACGCCAGCGGCGGCTTCCGCGGCGGAGGTTTCCGCGGCGGCGGCGGCGGTTATCGCGGCGGCTACTATCGGGGCGGCGGCGGTTATTGGGGCGCCGGCCTGGCCGGCTTCGCCCTCGGCGCGGCCCTGGCCTCGCCCTACTACTACGGCCCCGGCTACTACTATTACGGCGACCCCTACTATTACGACGAAGGACCCTACGGCGATTGCGTCGGCACCCGCCGGGTTTGGGACCCTTATCGCGGGATCTACGTGATCCGGCGGTTCTACTACGCCTGCTAGCGGCCGGGACGGCATAGCCAAGCGGAGTGCGAGGTGGGAAGCTGAGGCTTCCCGCCTCGTTGCGCTTGAGGATTCGCCATGGCCGACCGACCGCCCCGTTTTCCGCCGCTCGAACCGGGCGCCATGACGGCGGAGCAGCGGCGCGTCGCGGACGGGATCGTCTCCGGCCCGCGCGGCGGCCTGCGCGGACCGTTCCAGGCCTGGCTGCGGAGCCCCGATCTGGCCGAGCGGCTGCAGAAGGTGGGCGAGTATCTGCGCTTCAACTCCTCCGTGCCGCGGCGTCTGAACGAACTGGCGATCCTGATCACGGCGCGGGCCTGGGACGCGCAGTTCGAGTGGTACGCGCATCACCGGCTGGCGATGGACGCCGGCCTCGACCCGTCCGTCGCCCAGGACATCGCCGAGGGCCGCAGGCCGGCGTCGATGCGGGCCGACGAGGCGGTGGTCTACGACTTCTGCGACGAACTGCGGGCCACGCGCCAGGTCAGCGACGCGACGCTGGCGGCGGCGATCGACCTCCTGGGCGAGCAGGGCGTGATCGATCTGATCGGCGTCAGCGGCTACTACGACGTGGTGTCGATGACGCTGAACGTGGCGGAGGTTCCGCTGCCGGACGGCCTCGAGCCGCCGCTGAAGCCCATCCGCTAGCTGGAGCGGGCTGGGCCGGACCGAACCGCTCCGCCTCCCGGGTAGGGGTTCACCGCTCGGGTCGCCGAAGCTCAAGGCCCCTCATCCAGACGCCGGATGAGGTCGGCGGCCATCCCGATCATGCGGGCGTCGCCGGCGGCCATCATCACCGCCATCATCGCCGCCCAGCCCCGGGCGCGGGTCAGCGTCGCGGACGTGGGGCCATAGGCCGCGAGGGCGCT
>DATJRL010000247.1:0-11556 GCA_035504785.1 Caulobacteraceae bacterium | reverse complement strand
TTGGGCACGTCCAGGCTCTGCACCACGCCGCGGAGACGCTTGCGGTCGGTGGCCGAGGTGATCTTGCGCGAGATGCCGCCGCCGCGATCGGTGTTCGGCATGAGCACGCAATAGCGGCCGGCGAGCGAGAGGTAGGTGGTCAGCGCGGCGCCCTTGTTGCCGCGCTCTTCCTTGACCACCTGCACCAGCATGATTTGCCGGCGGCGAATCACTTCCTGGATCTTGTAACGCCGGATCATGCGGCGGCGGCGGCGTTCGACCTCTTCGTCGACCTCGTCGTCGTCCTCGAGCGAGGCGACGCTTTCGCCGTCCTCGTCCGTCGAGGCGGCCGCGGCGGCGGCCGGCTCGTCGTCGTCGGCCTCGGCCGCCTCGCGTATCAGCGCTTCGCGGTCGGCGTGGGGGATCTGGTAGTAGTCCGGGTGGATTTCGTTGAAGGCGAGGAACCCGTGCCGGTTGCCGCCATATTCCACGAACGCGGCCTGCAGGCTCGGCTCTACGCGGGTGACCTTGGCGAGATAGATGTTGCCGCGTAGTTGCCGGCGGCTCTGGCTCTCGAAATCGAACTCCTCAACCCGCGTCCCGTCCAGGACGACCACCCGCGTCTCTTCGGCGTGGGCGGCGTCGATCAGCATCTTTCTTGTCATCAAACGTGTCTCCGCGGCGCGCGGCGGAACGTAAGTCCGGGCGCCGGCAAGGTTCTGGCGCGCCGACCGGCCGCACGCCGCCGCCGGCATCGGCTTCGGCGACTCTGTGCGTGCGGGCGAGGAGGGCGCTGCCCATCGAGTTCAGTGTTCCAATGGCGCGCTTTGCCTCCCGGGGGAGAAAGGCGCGAATGCAAGTGCGCGTCGTCGCTGGAGGGCGAGGGGCTGACGCAGGATCGCGCGTCCGCGGATGGTCCGGCGTCGGACCTTGGGCGCGCAACCGCGTATGTAGCAATATCCGGCCACATTTGGAAAGCGCGTGACGAGTATTGTCGCGCTTAACCCTTTCGCTACGCGCCAAGCCTGATAGTTCGTCGAAGGCGACGAAATCGCCGTTGGTGTGTGGGCGAAATGCGCGGGGCTTTGCTGCGAGGCTTCGGATCGCGCTGGGGGCGCGTGACGCTGGGTGTCGGCCTGGCGGCGGCTTGCGCCGTGGCAATGGCCGCGGGCGGCGGCCAGCAGGCGACCTCGGACATCTATCGGGTGCGCCTGGGCGGCGACGCCTCCGAGACGCGCATCGTCGTCGACCTCAAGCGCGCCGCCAGCGGCGCCGTCGACAATGCGGCGGATCCCGCCAAGATCGGCGTCGTTCTGAAGGGCGTGCTCGCCGCGGGGCCGCTCGAAGGGCAGGGGCGCGGCTTGGTGCGCGATTGGGCCATCGCTTCCGGTCCCGGCGGCGCCCGGCTGACGCTGGACCTGTCCCGCCGCGCCAGCATCGAGCGCCGGTTCCTGCTGCCGCCCGCCGACGGCGTGACGGTATACCGCTACGTCATCGACATCGCCGCCGCCGACGCGAAGCCGCACCCGGCGGCGATCCAACTCTCCCAATCGCTCGCGCCGGACAATGACGACGCGCCGATCGCGTCGCCCGCGGCCGCGCCGCACGCCCGCAAGGTGATCGTTCTCGACCCCGGCCACGGGGGAAAGGACCCGGGCGCCGAAGGCGCGTCGAGCTACGAGAAGAACGTCACGCTCGCCACGGCGCTGGCGGTCAAGGCCAGGCTGGAAGCGACCGGCCGCTACCAGGTGGTGATGACGCGCGACAGCGACGTGTTCGTTCCCCTGGAGCAGCGTGTCCAGATCGCGCGGCGCGCCGGGGCCGACCTGTTCCTGTCGCTCCACGCCGACTCGGGTCCCGACGCCGCGACCCGCGGCGCGACGGTGTACACCCTGTCGGCCAAAGGCGAGACGCGGGTCGGCTACGTCCTGAGTCGCCACGAATGGTTCCTGCAGCCGACCGCCAACGGCGACGACCGCGCCGTCGGCCAGATTCTCCTGGACCTCACGCAACGCACCACCCGCAATCGGTCGGCGATCTTCGCGCAGGACCTCATCGAGCGCGTCGGCGACAGCGCGCCGCTCACCACGCGCAGCCAGCGCGACGCCAACTACTTCGTCCTGCTCGCGCCGGACGTTCCGGCGGCGCTCCTGGAGATGGGCTTCATCACCAACCCGGACGACGAGGCGCGGCTGAACGACCCCACCGAGCGCGCGGCCCTGGCCGACAAGATCGTCGAATCCATCGACGCCTACTTCTCGCCGCCGACGAAGCTCGCGGCTCGCTAGATGCGAGCGCGTTGAGATCAACTTAAAGCGCCGAACCCTTCCCCCCTCCCGGGCCCCTCCCGGGGGAAAGCGGCGCGTCGTGCGAAGCATGCGGCGCCGAGGGGGACGTCACGGGCGGTGGAGTGGGGACATCCCCAATCGGCCGCTCCCTCGCTTCGCGAGGTTCGGGCCGCTTTCCCCGGAGCGGGAAGGGTTCGCCACGGTCCGGTCTCGACCCGCCCCAACCTCCCTTCCGTCGCATTGGCGCCCGCCACGCGCCGCGCTAGACCAGCCTTCCGGGGGCGCGGCCCTTCGCGAAGGAGTCGGTGTTGGTTCCCATCGGACGGGCGACAGCGTGGGCGGGCGTCGTACTGCTCAGCCTCGTCGCCATCGCCGGCCTCAGCCTGGGCGTCTACATGGCCTGGCTGTTCCACGACATGCCCAACGCCGGCGAGCTCGTGGACTATCACCCGCCCACCGGCACGCGCGTCTACGCCTGGGATGGCACCCTGATCGGCGAGTACTCCACCGAGCGACGGAACTATGTGCCTTACGACCAGATCGCCCAGTACCAGCCGCACCTGATCGAGGCCTTCCTGGCCGCGGAGGACCACAATTTCTTCGAACATGGCGGCGTCGACGTGAACGGCGTCGGGCGGGCGATGTTCAAGGACATATTCAACGTCCTGCAGGGGCGGCGGCCGGAGGGCGGCTCGACGATCACCCAGCAGGTCGCCAAGACGGTGCTGCTGACCAACGAGCAGACCATCGGCCGCAAGATCAAGGAGGCGATCCTCGCCACGCGCCTCGAGCAGGCGCTGACCAAGCAGCAGATCCTCGAACTTTATCTCAACGAGATCTGGCTGGGCCACGATTCCTACGGGGTCGGGGCGGCGGCCTACAACTATTTCGGCAAGTCGATCGCCGACCTCGACCTCGCCCAGTGCGCCTTCCTGGCGGCGCTTCCGAAGGGACCGGACAACTACAACCCCATCCGGCACAAGGCCGCCGCGATCCAGCGGCGCAACGCGATCCTGCAGTCGATGGTGGCGCTCGGCTGGGCGCGCCCGCAGGAAGCGGCCGCGGCGATGCAGGAAGACCTGGTGATCCAGCCGCCGCAGCGGGCCCAGTACCATGACGCCGACTATTTCGTGGAGGAAGTGCGGCGTCAGGCGATGGCGCTGTTCGGCGACAAGCTCACCGCCGGCGGCTACTACATGCGCACCACGCTCGACCCGCGCTTGCAGACCGCCGCGCGGATCGCGTTGATGGACGGGCTGGAAACCTACGATCACCGCCACGGCTGGCGCGGCGCGTGGGGACGGGTGCCGATCACGCAGGGCTGGGAGCAGGCGGCGCTGCAGCATGCGCCGGCGATCCCCTCGCAGCGCCCGTGGCATGTCGCGGTCGTCGAGGAAGTCGGCGGCTCGGTGAAGGTGAAGCTGGCCGAAGGGGACTCCGAAGGCGATATCGCGCCGGCCGACGTCGCCTGGGCGCGCGCCGGCAAAGGCCTCGCCGTGGGAGACCTCGTGCTGGTCGAGCCTGTGACTGCTCAGCAGCCGGGACGCCCGCCGGACGCCACGGGCGGCGTTCGCCTGCGTCAGATTCCGATCGTCAACGGCGCCATGGTGGTCATGGACCCGAACACCGGGCGCGTGCTGGCGATGGTGGGCGGCTACTCGTTCTCGCTCTCCAGTTTCAACCGCGCCACCCAGGCCTGGCGCCAGCCCGGGTCGTCGTTCAAGCCGTTCGTCTACGCCACGGCGCTGCAAAACGGCTTCACGCCGGCGAGCATCGTCTCGGCCGGTCCGATTTCACTGCCCGGCGCCAACGGCACCGTGTGGAGCCCGGAGAACTACGAGCGCAACTTCCCGGGCCCGCTGATTTTTCGGCGCGGCCTCGAACTTTCGCTCAACACCATGACGGTGCGCATCGCCGAGCAGGTCGGCATGCCGAAGATCGTCGCCAACGCCATCAAGTTCGGAGAGGTCGACAAGATGGACCCAGACCTCGCCATGGCGCTGGGCGCTGGCGAGACGACGCCCTACCGTGAGACCGGCGCCTATTCGGCCTTCCTCAATGGCGGCCGCCGGATCAATCCGCACCTGATCGAACTGGTGGACGACCGGGATGGCAAGACCATCTGGCGCGCCGACGATCGCGACTGCCGCGGGTGCGGCGCCGACTTCTCCGGCGACTTCGGTCCGCAGTTCGCGCCGGAGGGCCAGCAGATTATCGACCCCATCACGGCCTACCAGATCGCCACGATGCTCGAGGGCGTCGTCCAGCACGGCACGGCGATCCAGGCTCGCTCCCTGAACCGGCCCGTCGGCGGCAAGACGGGCACCACCAACGACTTCCGCAGCGCCTGGTTCATCGGCTTCACCCCGCAGTTGGTGGTGGGCACGTACGTGGGCTTCGACGACAATCGCAGCCTGGGCCACGGCGAGACCGGCGCGGTGGCGGCGGTGCCGATCTTCATCGAGTTCATGCAGGAAGCGCTCAAGGGCTATCCGGTGATCGATTTCACCGCCCCGCCGGGCACGGTGTTCGCCCAGGTCGGCCCGAACCGCGAAGCCTTCCAGCCGGGCACGGAGCCCCACTTCGTCGCGCAGGAGGTTGGCGCCGGACCGAGCCCCATGGTGACGCCGCTCAACCCGTCGGGCGCCCCGCCCGTCGCGCCCGCGCCGGCGAAGCCGCCGCCGACTGTCGCCAAACCCGCCAAGCCCGACGAGTTGAACGGGTTGTTCTGAGCCCGCGCGTCGACTATCTGCGGCGTCCCAAGGAGCCAGTTCCCATGCGTGCGGATATCGAATCGGCCGCGGCCGAGATTGAGCAGTCGATCGCGCTGCTGAGGAGGCGTCTTTGACTGGGCGCCGGCCCTGCGACGCCTGGACGAACTGAACGCCCGCGCGGAAGACCCGACCCTCTGGGACGATCCCGACGCCGCCCAGGCGCTGATGCGCGAGCGCACGCGCCTCGCCGACCAGGTGGAGCGCGTCCGCAAGCTGGAGCGGGAGCGCGCGGACGCGCTCGAGTTCGCGGAACTGGCCGACGCCGAGGGTGACGCCGGTTCGCTCGACGATGCGGCGGCGCAGTTGTCTCGGTTGAAGGGCCTCGCGGCCCGCGCCGAGCTGGAGGCGCTGCTCTCCGGCGAGGCGGACGCCAACGACTGTTACATCGAGATCAACGCCGGCGCCGGCGGCGCCGAAGCCGCGGATTGGGCCAACATGCTGCTGCGCATGTACACGCGCTGGGCCACCGCTCATGGGATGAGTGTCGAGTTCGTCGAGGAAACCCCCGGCGAGCAAGCGGGCGTCAAGTCGGTCACCATCCGGGTCAACGGAACCAACGCCTACGGCTGGCTGAAGACCGAGGCCGGCATCCACCGGCTCGTCCGCATCTCGCCTTACGACTCCAACGCCCGCCGCCACACCAGTTTCGCCTCGGTGTGGGTCTATCCGGTCGTGGACGACAAGATCGAGATCGAGATCAATCCGGCAGACGTGCGGACCGATACCTACCGCTCGTCCGGCGCCGGCGGCCAGCACGTCAACAAGACCGACAGCGCGGTGCGCCTGACCCACATCCCGACCGGCATCGCCGTCGCCTGCCAGAACGAGCGCTCGCAGCATCAGAACCGCGAGCAGGCCTGGAAGATGCTGCGCGCGCGCCTCTACGAGCTGGAACTGCAAAAGCGCGAGGCGGCCGCCGCGGAGATCGAGGCGGCGAAGAGCGATATCGGCTGGGGCCACCAGATCCGCAGCTACGTCCTGCAGCCGTACCAGATGGTGAAAGATCTTAGGACGGGGGTCGAGACCTCCGACACCGGCGGCGTGCTCGACGGCGACCTGGATCCGTTCATGGCGGCCTCGCTCGCTCAGCGGGTGGGCGCGACGCGCGACACCGCGGCCTAAGCCAGCGGATTGACCTCAGGCGCGCTCGAGGTTGTAGGCCACTGACATGAGCGGGCGCGAGGGGAGCGGGGAAGGCGTGCCGGCGGCTGCGGCCGGGATCGGCTGGGCCGACCTGCTGGCCGAGGGCCGCGGCGCGCGGGTCGCGGTGATCTGCCTCGGCGTCTGGCTCAACGCCGCCGACTCGCTGGTCACCGCCACCATCATGCCGACCATCGGCCGCGACCTCGGCGGCTTCGTCTACTTCAGCTGGGCGACGGCCGCCTACATGGCCGGGGCTATCCTTTCCGGCGCGACCGCCGCCAGGCTCTCGGCGCGGCTCGGGTTGCGGACCGCGATGGTCGCCGCGGGCATCTTCACGGCCGCGGGCTGCGCGGTCAGCGCGCTGGCGCCGGCGATGATCGCCTTCGTCGTCGGCCGAGCGGTCCAGGGCGTCGGCGCCGGCTGGATCGTCGGCGCTTGCTACGCGGCGATCGGGGCGATGTTCCCGCAGCGGCACCTGGCCAGGATCTTCGGACTGATGACCGGCGTCTGGGGCGTCGCCACGGTGTTCGGACCGCTGGTCGGCGGGGTCTTCGCACAGGGCGGCGGGGTCTGGCGGTGGCTGTTCTGGGCGTTCGGCGTTCAAGCGCTGGCCTTCTCGGGCGCCGTGATGTGGCTACTGCCCGGTGGCGCCGCGCCGGCCGACAACCGTGCGCCGTGGGGCCAGCTCGCCCTGGTGATGCTCGGCGTAGCGCTCACCGCCGCAGCGGACCTGACCGGCAGCGCGCTTGTCGCCGGGCTGCTCTGCGCCGCGAGCCTCGGGGTCTTCATCGCCGCCGTGCGCATTCCGGTCAGCGCCCGCGACAGCCTGTTTCCGCGCGCCGCCGGCGATCCCGCCAGCGTGATCGGCGCCGGCTACGTATCCTATTTCGGCTTCACCGCGGCGGCGACCGGGTTCAGCGTCTATGGGCCGGCGATCCTGCAGGCGCTGGAGGGCCTGACGCCGCTGGAGTCGGGCTACGCCGCGGGCCTGGAGTCCGTCGGCTGGACAGCGGCGGCGCTGACCGTGGCCGGTCTCGCGCCGGCCTGGCACGGGCCGATCCTCCGCCTCGGCGCCGCGGCGATCGTGCTGTCGCTGGCGGCCTTCGCCTGGGTGATGCGCTTCGGCCCGCTCTGGCAGATCCTCGCGGCGGCTGTGGTGCTGGGCGCCGGCTTCGGGCTGACCTCCGGCTTCACCGGCCGGCGGGTCATCGCCTCGGCCGGGGAGGAGGCCGAGCGCGAGCTCGCATCGGCTGGGATCAATAGCGTCCGCCAGGTGGGCAGCGCGGCGGGCGCGTGTCTCGCCGGCATCGTCGCCAACCTGCTCGGAATGACCGCCGGCGTCACACGGGTCGCGGCCGAGGGGTCCGCGGTCTGGCTCTTCGTCGTGGCGGCGCCGATCGCCCTGGTTGGCGCGGCAGGTTGCTGGCGGGTCGCGGCGGCCGAGATCGAAGGGGTTTAGCTCAAGAGCGTGTTGAGTCGACTCGGAATCGCCTTTCTCCGTCACCCCGGACCATCCGGTTCCTGGACGAACTCCAGCTCGGTGGCGGCGCTTCCGGCACCGGATCGGATCGGCGCCCCCGACGAAGTCGGGGGCGGGGTGACGGGCCGATGCCGTCTAACTTCAACGCTCTCTAGGCGGCGAGCCGACGCGCGCCCTCCGCGACCGTCACCGTCTCGTAGCCCGCCGCCAAGGCGCGGTCGGCGATGCGCTCCAGCGCCGCCGGCGTACAGCCCCAGGGCGACGGGGTCTCGGCGACGTCATGGAAGCAGAGCAGCAGCCAGACCCGGCGCCCAGCGCCGCGATCCACCCAACGCAACGCCGTCCGTTCGCCGAAGGGGCCGTCGATCGGAACGCTGGGCGCCTGGTTCAGGTCGGAGCCGCCGACGACGAAGCCCGGGTTCAGGGCGCGGAGCAGCGAGAAGCGCCCCGCCAGCGCGCGTTTCGCCTCCGGCGCCACGTCGCCGAACGGGTAGGCGAAGGTCGCGGGCGGGGGCAGCCCCCAGCTGGCCAGGGTCTCGGCGTTGCGCGCGACGTCCTCGACCGCGTCGGCGCCGCGGGCCTGGCCGCAGTCGAGGTGTGAGTAGGTGTGGCATCCGATCTCGTGGCCGGCGTCGGCGAGCGTCTTCACCGATGCAGGGTCGGCCATCGGACCGGTGGCCGCGCCGAGCCCCGCGAGGGCGGCGCAGACGTAGTAGCTGCCCCGCAGCCCGCGAGCTTCGAGGATCTGCGCGCCGTTGACGGCCGCCGATGCCGGCGCATCGTCGAAGGTGAAGGAGATCAGCGGCCGATCCGGCGCGCGGGCGGGCTTCCGGGTCATCAAGCGCACCGCCCGGCGTCGCAGCTTGGCGCGCCAGGAGCTGTCGGCGGCGTAAGCTCGTTCCATCAGACGGCCTCCGCATAGAGCGCGGCGCGATAGAGGCGCAGGGCGAAAGCGCGGGTTGTCGCCGGCGCGGGCGCGGCCAGCGCGGCCGCCTTCAGCAGCGGGCGCCAGATCGAGCGGAGCGGCACGTGCTTCAGCGCCTTGGCGACGCGATAGCTCGGGTAGGCGCGGACGATGTCGCCGTGGGCGGCGACGACGCGGGCGAAATTGGCCGCGGACTGCTCGAACTTGGCGGCCATCTTGGCGGCCGGGTCGAGGCCGAGGTGGGTCGCGGGATTGTCGATGTGAACGATCGGGTGGCGGCGCGAGATGCGCATCGACCACTCCACGTCCTCCCAGCCCCACCCCTTGAAGCCGGCGTCGAACGGCTCGGCGACGAAGAGGTCGCGGCGGACCAGCAGGTTGGAGGTGAACACGTACTTTTCCGGCGCCCGGCGGCGGACGGACGCGGGCAGGCAGTCGCTGCGCAGCGCCATCGCCCGGTGCACGGCCGTCTCCCGGGTCTTCGGAGTCTGGGCGAGCGAGATGCCGCCGAACGCGGCCGCCGGCGCCTCGCGCTCGATCAGCGCCAGCCATCGGTCCAGGAAGTCGGCGTGGTCCGGCAGCATGTCGGCGTCGAGGAACAGCAGATGCTCGGCCCGCGCTGCATCGGCGAGCCGGTTGCGGCCGGCGGCGCGGCCCTCGTTCTTGGCCAGACGGATGAAGCGCGCGGGCAGCGACAGCGCCTGGACCGCCGCCACGATGCGAGCCGCGAGCGCGTCGTCGCGCGAGCCGTCGTCCAACACCACGATCTCGACGTCGGCGCCCTTGCGGTTGAGGCTGGCGACCAGCCGCGCCGCGTCGTCCCGATAGAACGGGATCAGCACCGACAGCTTCGGGGCCCAGGCCGCGGCCACGCCGTTGTCGAAGAGGACGGCGTCGGCGGTCATGTCGCGGCGCTCCGCAAGGACCGGCGCGAGCGCAGCGTCGCGGCCAGGTCGCCGGCGCGGGACCGCAAGCCGCCGACGTCGAGCGCACAGGCGGCAAGGCCGTAAGCGAAAACGCCGACGCCGGCCTTCAGCGCCAGCTCGACCGCGCCGCCCGGCGCCGGGAGGGCGGCGACCGCCGCCGCCATGAGCGCGCTGGCGAGCGCCGCCTTGGCGACGGACATCAGGGGAATGGGCAGCGCCCGCGCAAGCCGGCCAAGGACCAGCGACGCGGCCAGCCCGACGGCATAGCTCGCCGTCGTCGCCCACATCGCGCCCGGCAGGCCGAAGCGCGGGATCAGGACGAGGCAGAGGGCGATGTTGGCGGCCGCCGGGACCGCCATGGCCAGCAGCAGCAGTCCGGTGCGGCGTCCGAGCGTGAAGGCCTGGTGCGAGTAATAGGTCGTGAGCCCGGCGAAGAGCGCGCTGGCGGCGATCCAGGGCGTCACCTGCGCGGCGCCGGCACGCAGCGCCGGCCCCACCATCACCTCGGCAAGCGGCCGGGCGACGAGCGCCAGTCCCGTCGCCGCGGGGAGCGCCAGCGCGACCATGAAGCTGGCCTGCTCCCGCGCGGCCTTCTCCAGGGCGTCCGACCCGCCGCGCTCCAGGGCTACGATCAAGGCCGGCCCGCCGGCCGCGCCCAGCCAGATGAACATCACGTCCAATGTGCGGTTCGCGAGGCTGTAGCCGGCGTGATAGACGCCGACGGCGGTGTCGCCGAGGTAGGCGGCGAGCAGGAAGCGGTCCGTCGTCGCCAGCGCCAGCCCCAGGATCAGCGACAGCGCGACCGGAACCCCGTAGGCGGCGTAGGCGCGGGCTCTGGCCGG
Organism: Caulobacteraceae bacterium; assembly: GCA_035504785.1. Classification (GTDB taxonomy): domain Bacteria; phylum Pseudomonadota; class Alphaproteobacteria; order Caulobacterales; family Caulobacteraceae; genus Acaudatibacter. The sequence goes on along the minus strand of DATJRL010000247.1, from coordinate 1,199 downwards.
GCTGAAAGCGCCGCCTCGGCGATGACGCAATTCCGTCGGCAGCAGGAACATCAGGACGACGGCCGCGGCGGCGCCCATGCCGGCGACCGGCGCCGCGCCGCGCAGGCCCGCCACGATCAGGCCCGCGCCGATGGCGAAGCCGCCCAGCGTCTGCGCCATATCGGTCAGCGCCGCGCCGCGCACGTCCCCGGCGGCGCGACGGCGTTCGGTGTTCAACTTCAGCAGGCTGCGCGCCAGGATGGCCGCGAGTCCGGCCCCGATGGCGAGCTTCAACCCACTATCGGCGCGCCAGAGCCACAGAGTCCCGCCCGCGAGGACGATGAAGGCGACCGCCGCCAACGCCCAGCACCGGTAGATCGTCGCGAAATGCTCCGGCAGACGCTTGGCCTCGGCCTCTGGCGCGTAGAATCGCGCCATGGCCGCCTCCATCCAGGTGAAGACCAGGGTGTGCGCCAGGCTCATGGCCGAGAAGGAGAGCGCGTAGACGCCGTAGTCCGCCGGTGAGAGCCAGCGGGTGAACACGACGATCGAGGCGAGCCCGACCAGCCCCTGGACGACGTTCATGGGCAGATAGCCGAGGATCCCGCGCCAGAACATCAGCGTACCGCCAGTTTGTCGCCCAATAGGCACGGAATCGTCCGTACCATGATCATCAGGTCGAGCAGCAGCGACTGGCGCTCGATGTACTCGATGTCGAGCGCCACGCGCCGCCGCACCAGCTCCGCCGTGTCCACCGGCCCGCGCGAGCCGTTCACCGCGGCCCAGCCGGTGATGCCGGGCTTCATCCGATGGCGGTGAGCGTACTCGGCCACCAGCTTGGCGCTGACCGTCTCACCGGTCTTCATGCCGACGGCGTGGGGGCGCGGGCCCACCAGCGACATCTCGCCGGTCAGCACATTGAAGAGCTGCGGCAGCTCGTCGAGGCTCAGCGGCCGCAGGATACGGCCGACGCGGGTCACGCGCGGATCGCCCTTGGTCACCTGCTGAATCGGACCCTCGCCCGACCCTTTGCGCATCGTGCGAAACTTCCAGACCAGGATTTCCTCGCTGTTGAAGCCGTGACGGCGCTGGCGAAAGAACACCGGACCGGGGCTGTCGAGCTTAATCGCGATGGCAATGGCGATCATCAGCGGCGCGAGCGCGACGAGGGCCAGAACGCCGATGACGAGGTCCGCGATCCGCTTGACCAGCGCCCGGCG